>JAHEEX010000094.1 GCA_024640465.1 Sphingobacteriales bacterium
CTTCCCGGGCCCGCAGGAAGCGGATTTTAAAACAAGCAAAGGGATTTTACGGTAAACGTAAAAATGTATACACAGTTGCCAAAAACGTCCTGGAGAAAGGTCTTACTTACAGTTATGTTGGACGTAAACTTAAAAAGCGTGAATATCGCTCATTGTGGATCGTTCGTATCAATGCAGCTGTTCGCGAAGAAGGACTTACCTATTCTGAGTTCATCAATAAACTTAAGGTTAAAGGCATTGAGCTCGATCGTAAAGTTCTGGCCGACCTGGCAATGAACGAACCTGCTTCTTTCAAAAAGCTTGTTGAATCAGTTAAATAATGATCGATAACATTATATTAACCGGATGCATGTTTTTGCATCCGGTTTTTTTATGCCCATGAATCATGTAAAAATTTACATTTGTATACAGATAATGATCCACGTGCGTATATAAACTATTAACCCTTTAACATTTTTAACCTTTCAGGAGAAATGAGCAATACTTATACCGACCTTGTCAAGCAAACTTTCTATTTCCCCCAGGAAGGATTTGACACCAAAGATGGAAATCTCTTTTTTAACGGACTTGATCTGCGCGCCATCATAGATAAATATGGTACTCCATTAAAATTGACCTACCTGCCTAAAATCGGAATGCAGATAAACAAGGCAAAAGATATGTTTGCCCAGGCCTTTAAAAAACATAAATACGAAGGCAAATATTTCTACTGTTATTGTACTAAGAGTTCCCACTTTTCATTTGTGGTTGAAGAGGCATTAAAGCACGACATACACCTGGAAACTTCATACGCCTACGACATAGAGATCATCAATAAACTCTATGAAAAAAAGAAAATAAATAAGGACATTAATATCATCTGTAACGGCTTCAAACAAAAGTCGTACACCAGCAGAATCGCACGATTATTGAATACCGGATTTAAAAATGTGATCCCGGTACTGGATAATAAAGATGAACTCGACATGTACAAGCGGTCTGTGAAAGTGCCATTTAAACTTGGCATCCGCGTTGCAGCAGAGGAAGAACCAACATTCCCTTTTTATACATCCAGGTTAGGATTCAGGGCGAAAGATATACTGGAATTTTATGTTGACCACATCGAGGGATTTGAAAATAAGTTCCAGCTCAAGATGCTGCATATCTTCCTTAATAAAGGAATTAAGGATGATATCTATTATTGGTCAGAATTAAACAAGGTTATAAACCTCTATTGCCAACTCAAAAAGATTTGCCCCGAGCTTGATTCCATCAATATCGGCGGAGGATTTCCCATCAAGCATTCACTCGGATTTGATTACGACTACCAATTCATGATCAATGAAATTGTTAGTAACATAAAGAAAACCTGCAAAGCGGCTAAAGTTCCGATGCCGAATATTTATACTGAATTCGGAAGCTATACGGTAGGAGAAAGCATGGCACATATTTACAGTGTTATTGCAGAGAAAACCCAAAACGACCGTGAGATCTGGTATATGATCGATTCATCTTTCATCACTACACTTCCGGATACCTGGGGAATAGGAGAGCGCTTCCTTATGCTGCCGGTTAATAAATGGGGCAACGAATACCAGCGGGTGGTACTGGGAGGAATCACATGCGATTCGCATGATTACTACGATTCCGAAGAACATATCAACGAAGTATTCCTGCCTAAACTTAATGGTGATACACCCAAAG
Organism: Sphingobacteriales bacterium; assembly: GCA_024640465.1. GTDB lineage: Bacteria > Bacteroidota > Bacteroidia > Chitinophagales > Chitinophagaceae > Pollutibacter. The sequence goes on from JAHEEX010000094.1 coordinate 1,684, forward strand.
AACCGTTGTATGTTGGTTTTTTTCATACAGGTGCATACCAGGATCAGATCAGTGGTTACGGCGGTATCAAACATTGTATGATCCCATCACCCAAACATGTTATCATTGAAAAAGATAAAAATGGCAAACTGGTAGACTGGGTATATGCCAAAGAACAAACAGCTCAAAGCATGCTTAAGATTCTGGGATATATGTAATTTTTTTTTACAGTAACCAATAAATGGACATTATGAAAAGAACAGGACTGTTGTTGTTTTTACTGATCGCAGGCTTTTTTTCAGTACAAGCACAAACTACGGAGGATTCTGTAAAAGCATCTGTAAATGCATTGTTTGAAGCCATGAAAACAGGTGATGCAAATGCACTGAAAAATTGTTTTACAGACAGCGCCATTTTACAAACTATCGGAACAAATAAGTCCGGAAATAATTTCATCCGCAACGAACAAGTTGCTGAATTTGCTGCATCAGTGGCAAAACTGCCAAAAGGGGCGGCAGATGAAAGAATCAGCTTCGAAACAATACGTATTGATGGGCCATTAGCGATTGTATGGACACCTTATAAATTTTATTTTAACGGACAGTTCAGTCATTGCGGGGTAAATTCATTCCACCTGGTAAAATTAAACGGCAGCTGGAAAATTCATTTTCTGATTGATACAAGAAGAAAAGAACCCTGTCTTTAATTGACTTTCAATTTATATTTCTTATTCACTTTTGGATCATTAAAATATTTATCGGCTTCTTCAGGACTCAACTGTTGATCCAGTTCAACCATGGGAAGATCGATTAATTGTAATCTGGTTTGCTTAAGTTCTTCCCTCAGTTTTTTTGTCTTTGCCAAAAGCTCAGGATCCCTGTCGCCAACAATACTGTTTTCAGATTGCATGTATTCAAGTCTTTTGATAGCAGCCCTTATTTGTGAAGCCGTATTTTGCTCCTGAATTTTGCTTGGCGCAACAGCTTCCTTTACCGGAACCAATGTAAGACCCACTGCAGGTAGAATTTTTCCGATATCCTGAGTGTTGGGATTCTCTGAAGCTGTAACCAGAACAGTACCTGCCAACGCAGTTGTGGAAGCAGTTATATCAAATGCCGTCCTTGTTTTTTTATTGGATTTTATCGACTGACTTACTGCATAGAAAGTAAGTTTTAATTCCTGAATATACCTGCTCATCTCATCATTCACTTTTTTAAACTCTTCGTTTTTTTGCGGATAATTGATTCCCGGCCTGATGTAAAAAGTGATGGTGGCTGTATCCTTGTTCATGAATTTATCGGCACCAATCATTTGCAGTATAAGCGTTTTCTGTTTTGTTGTATCATTATCACGGATAAAGTCGAAGGGAACCATCCAGGAAAATTCATCATTACATTTCCCCACTGTTCTGTACGTAGTTAGCGGAAGGTTGGCGTTGAGTGTTATCTGTTCTATAGGAAATGTGCCTGTTTCACATTGAACCCTGAAACGGATGGAGTCGCCTTCTTCAAGGTATTGAACCGGACTGATGGTAGGTTTAACTTTTGAAGAAATGATTTCCGTATTGTAAAACATAATGGTAAAACTGGTATCTGCATGTTCCGAAGGTATATAGAGATTCTGAACACCAAAGTCAACACGATAGGGGATATCATATTTAAGTTTTCCGCTTTTAAAAAAACTTTTATCCGCTTTGAAATATAATATCCCTGTATTCCGATCGATTTGGATTCCAACTGGTCCGTTTTTAATATACCAGTAATATTGCTCCGGTGACCTGTTTATCTTCAGGTCATATTGCAAAACAGAATCAACATGTATGGTGAAATAAGGATTCAGGTTGATTATCCGGAGTGTACTGTCGTGCAAATACACATCTGGAAGAACCTTCCAGGTACTGTCTGTTCGTTTGGGAATAGTATCTGTTTTTTTTTCCTGTGCATAGGCGAAATGATTCAGCATCAAAAAGAAAAAAACAAGCAGGCGAATATTCAAATTGTATGGATTTAGATAGGTCGCTAAATTAAACTAATCTTTAAAAAGAAAAACCTAAAATATACTAATAAAAAAGCCCCTCCCGGGAACGGGAAGGGCTTAACCAAAACCAACTGCTTATGAAAAGCTATTTAAGATCAATTATTGAATATTTATTTCAGTAGGCGTTTGTTTAACTTCTTCTTTTTTAGGAAGTGTAATATTCAGCACACCTTGCTCATATTTTGCATTGATATTGGAAGCATCAATGGAATCATTAAGTTTAAAAGAACGACTGAAAGGGCGGAAAGAAAATTCCTTCCTGATCATTTTTTCATTTTCGTTTTTAATATCAGCTTTTTTCTCAGCGGAAACGGTCAAAAGATTTTTTTCGATATTAACCTTGAAATCTGATTTTTCCATACCCGGGGCAATGATATCCAGCACAAAGGCATCTGCAGTTTCCCTGATATTAACCGGAACTGAACCATTTGATACTGGGACATTCCATTCATCGCCAGTAAGCGTATTAGGCAAATTCTGGAATAAATCTTCAAAAAGGCTGTTGAACGTTTTTTCGAAAGGCTTTTGATTTAATCTTACTGTTGTCATAGTTTTTTATTTTGTTGTTAGATGTATCCTGATTGACTTCAAAATTCCCTCAAATAAAAGACCAGCTGGTTTTTTAGGTTTTTTTGTCATTTTTCCTGACTATAAAGCAGACAAAAAGTCAGCAAAGGCAATTGACACATGACATAAAAACATATTCATCGAATTGCTTAACATTTTCATTTAATTTTGTGTTTTATCAATATACCAAAAGGAAAAAAATATGTATCCAGCACAAATTGTTATACCCATGAAGGAGGAGTTAACTGAAAATGGATTTGATGAGCTCCTTACTCCGCTAGAAGTAGAAGAGACTTTGAAGAAAGAAGGAACCACCTTAGTGATGATCAATTCTGTATGCGGTTGTTCTGCAGGCAGTGCCCGTCCGGGAGTATTAATGGCTGTTCATAACAGTGAGAAACGCCCCGACAGATTAACGACCAGTTTTGCAGGATTTGATATTGAAGCGGTTCAGAAACTTAGAGAACACCTGTTACCTTATCCGCCATCATCTCCTGCAATCGCCATCTTTAAAGACGGATCATTGGTGCATATGATTGAACGCCATCAGATCGAAGGAAGGCCGGCACAGATGATAGCACAGAACCTGATTGCAGCATTCGATGAATATTGCAATTAATAACCTGTAAAATGATATCATTAAAATAGTCCCGGAATTTTTCGGGACTATTTTCATTCATACAATCCGTTTTTTTAGCCTATAATTGTACCCATAATCAGCCCAAACTGCATGTATCCCAATCTCTATTTTTTCCTGAAAGAAACCTTTAATGTCCAGCCCTGGAACTTCACCCAGTACATAAATTCATTTGGCTTTTTTGTTGCACTGGCATTTGTTCTTTCTGCTGTATTGTTAACTATTGAGTTGAAAAGAAAGGAGAAGCAGGGTTTACTTCAACCAAAAGAAGAAACCATAAAAGTGGGAGAACCTGCCCGTTGGCCGGAACTCACATTCAATTTTCTATTTGGATTTGTGGTAGGGTATAAGATCCTGGGGGCTTTTTTAAACGGTTCGGATGTTAATCCCCAGGAATATATCTTTTCGTCTAAAGGCAGTCTTGCAGGGGGGTTAGCACTTGGACTCCTTTTTTCCGGACTAAAATACTGGGAGAAGAAAAAGCAGGCATTGCCAAAACCCGAAGAGCGCAAAATTAGAATCTGGCCGCATGAAAGAGTAGGCGATATCATTATTATTGGAGCAGTGGCAGGTTTCCTTGGCGCCAAAATTTTTGACAACCTGGAGAACTGGGACCGTTTCATAAAAAATCCAATAGCCAATTTACTGGCACCAAGCGGGTTGACGTTTTATGGCGGCCTGATACTGGCCGCAATTGGTATCCTTTGGTATGCTTACAGGAAGGGAATCAATTTATATCACCTGGTGGATGCTGTTGCCCCTGTTTTAATGATAGCCTATGCCGTAGGTAGAATTGGTTGTCATGTTTCCGGTGATGGCGACTGGGGTATTTTTAATACGGCGTATATGCTGGATCCTATTGGCAGTATTGTTCCTGCGCCTGATGGTGAATTTAATCGTACACTGATGGCAAACCAGGGTTTTACTCAATATCTTACTAGTGAATTTGGAAGTATTGATAAGATCCCGCATACATCCTTCACTGGGCCAGGCTTTCTGCCAAATTGGTTCTGGGCCTATAATTACCCGCATAATGTTAATGACATTGGTACACCAATCGCAGGCTGCACAGGGAACTACTGCAATCAGTTAAACCCACTTGTATTTCCTACACCGTTATATGAGATCATTGCCTGTAGCCTGCTGTTTTTAGTATTATGGGGCATCCGGAAAAAAATCAAAACTCCAGGCAGGTTGTTTGCTCTTTACTTAATCTTTAATGGCATTGAGCGGTTTCTCATTGAAAAAATTAGGGTAAATACCACATACTCAATTTTTGGATTTCATCCAACACAGGCAGAATTGATTTCAACATTACTTGTGATTGGGGGAATCTGGCTATGGTGGAAAAAAGGCAAACAGGAATCAGATATGAGTAAGCCGTAAAAACTCTTTCTTTTTGCAATTTAGTTATCCTGAATCCTCCAGTCAACTTAATTCATCATCCACTTTACCATCTCTACAGAAGGGATAATCCGTTTTTTACAACTTTTCTTTCAATGTGAAAATCGCCTAGTACTAATTCCTCCAATTAATAATTGAGTATTTGCTCATAATCAAATACTAAAAAATTCGATTTTTTTTCAATAAAAATTATCCCTTGAAAGGTGGGGTAATAATACGGTATTTAAAATTTATATCAGGTTTTGGAAACCTATGGGACTTTTGGAAACCTATAGGACTTTTGGAAACCTATGGGACTTTTGGAAACTCATAGGACTTTTGGAAACCTATGGGACTTTTGGAAACTCATAGGACTTTTGGAAACCTATGGGACTTTTGGAAACCTATGGGACTTTTGGAAACCTAAGAATCCTTAAAAATCTGCATAATCCATCCTGCCCATCCATCCAATCCCAAAATCCTGCTCCATTTATCTAAGTTTCAACCCTTTCATACCAAACACAACCCCCATATGTAACTTAATTAACCTGCCTGCGTACCATGTATCTCGGTAGATATTCCGGAAATCACAGATAAAAACCATCCAACACAAAACAAGTTACTATGTATTGCATGGTACTTACTTTTGAATTGTAATATACATTGACCAGTACTAAAAGCTTATACAAGATGAGAAAATTCGGGACATTAATGACAGTTATTGCATTGTTTATCTCAATGCAGGGGTTTAGCCAGAAGATCGGTTTTAAAATTAGCGGAAGGGTAATCGGTTCATCTAAACAAAATATTGAATCAGCTACCGCATCTTTATTGAGGACCAAGGATTCATCACTTTTAAAAACCTCATTGACCAACGCAGATGGCGTATTTATTTTTGAAAACTTAGCAGCCGGAGATTACATGGTTTCTGTTTCAGCATCCGGCCATGCTACCGTATTTTCCCATTCTATTACCGTAAATGAATCACTTACAGAAGTGTCACTGCCTGATTTTGAACTCTCCGTAATTTCCAAAGATCTCCAAGGGGTTGTGGTCCAGGGTAAAAAACCATTCATAGAACAGAAGATGGACAAAATGGTGGTAAATGTTGATGCGCTACTCACCAATGCCGGTTCCTCAGCCCTGGAGGTTTTGGAAAAGTCGCCTGGTATAACCATTGATAAAGACGGTGCCATCAGCCTCAAAGGAAAGCAACAGGTACTGGTAATGATGGATGGCAGGCCAACATACTTAGGCCCTAATGAACTGGCCAACCTACTGAGAAGTATGCCGGCAAGTTCGATAGATCAAATAGAAATCATGACCAACCCGTCCGCCAAATATGACGCGGCCGGTAATTCGGGGGTAATCAACATCAAAACTAAAAAGAATAAACAAAAAGGCTTCAATGGCAGTGTTACATTGAATTACGGCCAGGGAGTCTATTGGAGAACGAACGATAATTTTAACCTGAATTACCGTACCGGAAAAGTCAACATTTTTGCAAACGGCGGCTACAGTAAATGGAATGGCTTTCAAAACCTCGAAATAGAAAGGAAATTTAAAGATCAGTCTACCGGAGATCTTACCGCCATACTGGAGTCCGATTCCCGGATGAGAAATAAAAGCGATAATTATACACTCAAGCTCGGCGCCGATTATTACCTGAATAATAAAACCACTCTCGGATTTGTAAGTTCCGGCTTTATAAATCCGGAAGAAATGACCAGCCAGAATACCAGTTATCTGAAAAATGCCCTGGCGATTACAGATTCTATTGTCACAGCAGAAAGTTATAACAGCAATAAATGGAAAAATGGCAGCCTGAACCTGAACCTCCGTCATCAGTTTGACAGTACCGGCCGCGAACTCACTGTTGATCTGGACTATGTTACCTACAAAGCAACCAGCGAACAGCAATTTATCAACACCACTTTTTCCAATAAATGGGTTCCTCAAAACATTGAAGAACTAAGGGGAGACCTGCCGGTGAATATTGATATTTATTCCGCAAAGGCTGATTACACCCAAAATATCGGTAAAATTAAAATGGAAACCGGGGTAAAGACAAGCTATGTTGAAACCGATAATTCTGCTTTTTATTATAACCAGTCCTCAAACGGGGAAGCTCCGGACTACAGTAAAACCAACAGGTTCCTGTATAAAGAAAATATCAATGCAGTATATGTAAGTTTCAATAAGCAGATCAAGAAATTCGGCATCCAGGCCGGATTAAGGTATGAGCATACTTATATAAGGGGATTGCAATATGGGAACCCGGTGAATGATGACTCCTCCTTTACCCGTTCTTACGGCAACCTGTTTCCAACTGTATATGTAACCTATCAGGCCAATAAAGATAACCAATGGGGCCTCAATTATGGTCGCAGGATAGACAGGCCCGCATACCAGGACCTCAATCCATTCCTTTTCTTCCTGGATAAATATACGTACCAGTCGGGCAATCCTTTTATCCGTCCGCAGTTCTCAGATAACATAGAACTGTCGCACACCTATAAGGGTTTCCTTACAACAACACTTAACTACAGTTACACAACAGATTTCCAAACAGAAACCTTTGAACAGGAACAGCTTTCTAATGGCAAAGAAAGTTATGCCACAATCGTTCGCCAGGGAAATATTGGCCAAAGACATAGCGGAGGCGTAGCCGTTAGTGCACAGGTACCGGTGAAAAAATGGTGGACCGCCATCCTTTATACAAACCTTAATTACAGCAAATTCACAGGCGAATTGAATGAAGAAAGGATCAATGTGGAGGCCACCAACCTGATGGTTAATGTAAACAACCAATTCAAATTCAAAAAAGGATGGTCGGCCGAAATCAGCGGCTGGTATAGGACAAAGGGAGTTGAGGGACAGATCATGATCAACCCGATGGGCCAGTTATCAGCAGCCGTTTCAAAGAATATCCTGAAAGATAAAGGCACATTAAAACTCAACGTTCGGGATATTTTGTATACCCAGCAGGTGAGTGGCAATATCAATTTCCAAAGCACCGAAGCTTATTTCAATAATGCACGTGATTCAAGGGTTGCTACATTCACTTTTGTCTATCGTTTTGGCAAACCCATCAAAGGCACTAAAGCCCGGAAAAGTGGCGGGGCAGGAGATGAGCAGAGCCGGGTAAAAGTGGGCAATAACAACTAATGCAAGGCAATCAGCATAAAGACTGTTAGTTTTCTCATGACGTTAGGAAAATCCTGTTGTTCTCAACGGGATTTTTTTTGTCTGCGATGTCTTATATTTGAAAAAAAAAGATGCCCTCATTTGATATAGTCAGTAAAGTGGATGCCCAGATGCTGGATAATGCCGTAAACGTTACCAGGAAAGAAATCACCAACCGGTTTGATTTTAAGGATTCGCCGGTTGAGATCGACCTCAATAAGAAAGAATTCATGTTAACGATCCAAACGGCGGATGATATGAAAATGGGCCAGTTGATCGATGTGCTCATTAACCGTGCTAATAAGCAGGGAATTTCACCGGAAGCGTTCGACCTTACCAAGGAAAGCTACCAAAGCGGGAAAGTAGTAAAAAAGGAAGTTTCGGTAAGAAACGGCCTGAAACAGGAAGATGCCAAAAAGATCATCAAACTGATCAAGGATTCCGGCCTGAAGGTACAAACCCAGATCATGGACGATATTCTCCGGATCACCGGCAAGAAAATCGATGATCTTCAGGAAGTTATACAACTTTGCCGGCAGGCTGACCTCGGATTACCTCTCCAGTATGAAAATATGCGGAGCTAAATCCGGGCGACGAAAGATTTGCTTGAAAGCCCGGAAATCACTACCTTCGCCGCTCATTTTTTAATCGACATGGCAAAAATCCATGCGGCCTTAAAATCAAATTATAATGAAAAAAGGTATCCACCCGGATCAATACCGGTTAGTAGTTTTCAAAGACATGAGTAATGGTCATACTTTCCTGACCCGCTCCACAGCCCCTTCCAAAGAAATGATCAAATGGGAAGACGGCAATGAATATCCCGTAATTAAGATGGAGATATCCAATACTTCACATCCATTCTACACCGGGCAGAATATCCTGGTTGATACGGCTGGTCGTATTGATAAATTCAAAAAGAAATACGCGAAAAAAGATTAATCGGTTTATACCGTTTATCAAACCCTCCCCACCAGGAGGGTTTGTTTTTTTATTTAAACTATCCCATTTATCGTAGTTTTAAGCTTGAATAATTAATAGCTGATTAACCAAAACCGGATGAGTGCAAACCTTGTTTTACTGGAAAACGAAAGCCAGTTTAACCTTTTCCCCTTCACACTTACCAGATCTGCAGCCGATATCCGTATCGGCATACTCACCATCAGGGAAAAATGGGAAAGGATATCGGGCTCATCCGTAACAGTAATCAAGGAAATGGATAGCGATGGAAACAAAGACCCATATTCAATTCCGGCAAATTTAATTCCGGATACCAGCACTTCATTTGAAAATAATAATCATTCAAACCACCGCCTGCTCCACCATCCCTGGCAATTAGTAGAATATAACGACTGGGCCATCCGACAGGATTTTCGTTTACTCACGCAAGGCAGGGTTTCCCAGCAGGTACCCCACACCGTTAAGATCACCAACCCGGACCAGGTTTTTGTTGAAGAAGGTGCCCGACTTGAACATTGTTATATCAATGCCAGTGATGGCCCGGTATATATCGGCAAAAATGCACTCGTGATGGATGGCGCCATGTTAAGGGGGCCGGTCAGTATTGGCGAAAATACTGTAGTGAAAATGGGGGCAAGTATTTACGGCGCAAGCACCATTGGCCCGGATTGTATTGCAGGCGGCGAAATAAAGAACAGCATTTTATTTGCTTTCTCAAACAAAGCACATCACGGTTATCTGGGAGATGCCGTAATTGGCGAATGGTGCAACCTTGGTGCAGGCACCAGTTGCTCAAATCTCAAAAATACGGGGGGCAAAATTAAGGTATGGGATATGTACCGAAATACCTTTAAAACAGCCGGAAATAAATGCGGTTTACTTATGGGCGATTATTGTAAATCTGCCATCAATACTTCGTTTAATTCCGGCACTGTAACAGGTATTTGCGCCAATATTTTTGATAGTGCCGCATTAACACCTAAATTCATTGCAAGTTTCAGTTGGGGTATACATACTGGCCAGCAATATTTGCTGGAAAAAGCAATCATTGAAATTGAGACCTGGATGAAATTTAAAAAACGCAGCTTACAGGAAGAACAAAAAATGATACTTGAAAAATTATATAAAGCCCTTTAAAGAAAAAAAACAATGAGACATCAAATTGCCGCAGCTAACTGGAAAATGAACCTTACGTATAAGCAGGGAAAAATTTTACTGGACGAGATCATGAACAAACAGATCGCACTGGAGCCGCACAAAAAAGCCATATTCGCAGTGCCTTTTCCCTATCTGCGCATGGCCAAAAAGAAAATAAAAGACCGGGAAAATTATTCGATAGCCGCACAAAATTGTCATCATCTTAAATCAGGCGCATATACAGGCGAGGTATCCGCCGAAATGATCAAGTCAGTTGGCGTAGGATTTGTAATAATAGGCCATTCTGAACGCCGGCAATATTTCAATGAAACCGACGCGCTCCTTTCAGAAAAAGTAAATATTGCCATTGATCATCACCTCACGCCCATTTTTTGCTGTGGCGAGTCGTTACCAATAAGGGAGTCGGGTAAAGAAAATGAATTTGTAGCCGGCCAACTTAAAAACAGCCTCTTTCATTTACCAGCTGAGCAAATTCAAAAAATTGTTGTGGCATACGAACCGATCTGGGCCATCGGAACAGGAAAAACTGCCAGTTCCCAGCAGGCACAGGATATGCATGCCTGGCTTAGAAGTGTGATTGCCAAACAATATGGGCAACCTGTTGCTGACACTATTTCCATTTTGTATGGCGGAAGCGTAAAAGGCAGTAATGCTGTCGAAATCTTCTCCCAGCCTGATGTTGATGGAGGCTTAGTAGGCGGCGCATCTTTAAATGGTGAAGAATTTGCGGCCATCATCAGGGCATTGAAATAATACAGCAACACACAACTGTTTCTCGATTTGGCATCAAATAAAAATCTTTGCCACAGAACACACTGAATAAACAGCCTGTTTGAATGTAAATTTTAACAGGCTGTTTTTCAAAGAAATCTGTGGCAATGTATTTCTTCCATTTATTTCTCCGGAAAAGCATCCCCAATATCTGCAGGTATAAGTTCATTGAGCTTATCAAGTTCAAGAACCGTTTTATCGCCTGTTCCTGATTGATGATACATCGGAGCAAATTTGGCACCCCGTATTATTTCAGATCCAATATAAGATGTTCTTGCCAGTACAGTATTTGAAAAAAGGTCATCAAAGGCTTCTACAAAAACCATTATTTCAGCACTACAGGCAGAAAGATCAGCCATTGTCATACCAAACAAGGGGCTTTTTTCATTCACCGGATGAACAATGGTCCAGCTTAAATTAAGGGCATTCACTTTATTTAATTCCAATTGAAGCGGAAAAAACTTATTCATTTTTTTTCCATCTTCCTCTACAGACATCGCCAGCATAAGTTTAACTTCGGCATTAGATAAATAATTATTCTTATAGGGCACCATACGGAGCATGAATGCAATGCCCTCCTGGTAAGGAGCTATAATTGCATTGTCTGAAAATTTTAAAAATGCCTGGGGGC
>JAHEEX010000095.1 GCA_024640465.1 Sphingobacteriales bacterium
ATTTTCTTAGACTGTGTCCAAAATCGTAAGTTCTGGAAAAGAGAAATGTATAGAAACGATCATATGATAATAGCAGCAGAAATGTAATTAAAGAAAGGAATGTGAGATATAGTTGTATGTAATGAAATTTTTTCTGGCTGATCAGAGAATATAATTTATCCGTTTTATTTTCTCCGCTTACGAGGTTATTGATTGCTAATATTGTTTTGCCATACCCTGATATCATGGATCCCATGATACAAAGTATAAAAATGCCCAGGAGCAAAATCAATATCCATTTAATTGTTTTATACATCTTTGAATTACCTCCTTAATAAGCCGTAGTTTAGAATACAGTATAAAGCACGGAAGCCATCACGCCAATTGATTTTTTTACCTTCCTTATAGGTTCTTCCGTAATATGAAATACCAACTTCGTAAATTCTGATACCTGGAATTCTGGCTATTTTAATAGTAACTTCAGGTTCAAAGCCAAATCTTTTTTCTTTAAGTGTTACAGCCTGTATAATTGAAGTATTGAATAGTTTGTAACAGGTTTCCATGTCCGTTAGATTTAAGTTGCATGACATATTGGCCAGCATAGTAAGGAATTTGTTTCCTATAGAATGCCAGAAGAATAAAATCCTGTGTGGGTTGCCACCAATAAATCTTGAACCATAAACGACATCTGCACGTCCATTGAGTACTGGTTTTAAAAGATAATTGAACTCTGTTGGGTCATATTCCAGGTCAGCATCCTGAATAATCAGATATTCTCCTGTGGCATTGGAAATACCAGTATGGAGTGCAGCTCCTTTCCCTTTATTTATTTCATGTTTAAAATACCTGATCTCCAGGTCAGGATTTTTTTGCATATACTGTAAAATAATTTCTTCGGTGTTATCGGTTGAGTAGTCATTAACCAATACAATTTCTTTACTTATATTATTGAGTAAAACTGTATCCTTAATCTTGTCCAGAATTATTTGGATCGTAGGGCTTTCATTAAAAGCAGGAATAATTATAGATAATTTTTTAAAATTCATTTTTTGCCAGTTTTCTTCTTTGACTACTCACATTAAATTTCTCCACCATTCATCCTACCTCTATTACTCGATGTTTTGTTTTTATAAAGAAATAGAATTTTATTCCTGAAACTCATTTGAGGGGAAATACTTCAATTGTATTAAGTTCAGGGCTACCTCCTTGCTTTCCGGAGCCACAGGCAATATAAATGGAGTTATTGTAAACTATAGCCTGCGTGCCATGACGCCCGGTGTTTAAGCCAGGGTATTTTTTCCACTTGTTTGTTAGCGGGTCAAAAGCCTCTGTTTCATTATGTGCTTCAGGCTGTTTACTCTCTCCACCGATAATATAAATATTATTGTTTAAAACTGCGGTTGCAGCACCTCCTCTCGGTGTTGGAATATTGGCCGATTCAGGTAGTGTTTTCCAGGTGTCTGTATTAATATCATAGACATCAACAGACGGTTCTGTGTCAGTAAAAAGTTTGTCGTCTGCCAGGTTTGTCCTTCTTCCTCCAATAGCATATAGCTTTTTTTGAAATACAGCAAGTTGAAAGTGATCTCTTTTATGTGGTGCATCTTTTAATGTAGTCCATAGTCCGCTTAACGGATCATATACATCCGTCCAGTTTACAAAACCATTGTTATGACCGTTTTGACTGCCGCCGACTATAAAGATTTTATTGTCAAATACAGCTGCAGCTGCAGAACCTCTTAGTCTTGAAACAGGTATTATATCTTTTTTAATTGCCCAGGTGTTAATCTCTGTATCATAGATATACAAATCAGGAACTGGCTTTTCATTAGGGAACTCACCCGTGAAGGCACAAATAATATAGATCTTGTTTTGAAGGGAAATTGCCTGAAAATGATTTAGTTCTTTATTACCAGGGATGGATGCCATAGCCACCCATTTACCATTTGAGGGATCAAACATGTTAATGGCCCTGTTTCCTCTACCACCAAGAACATAAAATTTTCCTGCTGTTTCTATAAAGGCTGATTCATGCCTTGCATCCGGAGTTGATTCGTCAGCACTATTTACATTCGACCATCCTGTTTTTTCTTCTGGTTCAAGGATAAAAATGTTGTTTCCGCCATAATCTCCCACCCAAATAGTACCGGGAAAAATATCAAAATCTCCCTGAGTTGTCAAATCAAGTGGGATGACACCAAATCCTTTTGCAATTGTTTCCTTAAAAATCACTTTGGTGCCTTCTTCATTTAGTTTTACCCTTTCAATATTTCCATTAAAAGATGCTGCAATTAAATCTCCTGTAAGAGAAGCATTGAAGAAACGTGTAGCCTGGTATTCTGCAAGGCCATTAGTAGAACCATAGAAAATTGCCAATGCACCATCATTCACACCAGGATTACGAAAATCCGCTTCAATTGGATTAGTCATGGAAACAGGTACTGCAGGCCAGTCACTGGTAGGTTTTAGACTGAAATGTGCTTTAATATCATGCCAAAACAATCCAGCTGAAGTGGGATTTGCCCTACCCGGATTTGGATGGCCACCATAAATAGGCTTATCCATCCCTGGTTTAAAAACAAGGTGAAGATTGTCCAGGTTGTTGACCTGATAATCGTGCTGCCCTTTACCTGATGAACCAGGCTCCCCCTGAACATAATTATTTGTTACATCAGGGCTGCCTTCTTTATCCGGATATCCTCCCAGGTCTGGATTTGCGCCATTATCAATGGTATAAATCCTGCCTTTTCGACCATGGGTTTTCGTTAGTACAATATCATAAGGATTACGATATCCGGGAGAAAATACCTGCACTGGACTACCTGGAATAATTTTAGCCTGATTTAAACCATCATGCCCACCAAAAGGGTCATAAGTATCTGAGCCATCCTGCTGATTTTCCCTGGCGGGATCGTCAAGCGTTGGTAAATCGTAAATGTATTTTATGTTACCGGTATCGTGAACAGGCATTGTCGATAACATCCCAAGGTCTACTTCCAGGATACTTGCAGACAGAGCATATTCGGAAAGGAAGCCATAGCTCTTTGAAGGTGATCCGGCATTCGTATTTGCGCCACAGGTTAGATATAATTTTGAGCCAGACTCATCAATTGTCAGTCCATTGAGGGAGTGGTTCTCTTCAGATCGGGGGAAACCCCTCACTAAATCTGTTTTCTCCCAGGAATTTCCATTCCAGGAAAGCAGCGATAAAATACCGGAATTTGTATCCAGATTTAAGTCGCCATCCGGTGCGGTACTTTTTTCATCTACGATCCCTCCAATCCTGGGATCGCTTGATGTAACATAGATCTGTGGGTGTTCTGGCGTACCCCTGACCAGAATTCCCGTGACTTGTCTTTTTGTTACTGATGTATTCAGTTTGCCGTCATCATCATGATTTGGAATTGTTTTTATAAGATCGATTTTTGTTGAATCAATAACCTGGTAATTCCCTGAATCATCTTTCCGTATCCGTAATCTATAAATTGATCCCTCCTGAAGGGCCACATATAAATGCCCGTCTGGCCCAAATTGAAGGCTGGTTGGTCGTTCACCAGTTAAACCCTCGAGCTTTTTTACAGTAAACCTAACTGGGTTTTTTTGCTGATACCAGGCTGCATATGCTTTATCCGAGTATTTATTTATAACATTTATTGCCCTGTTCACCCAGTAATTTTCATTAAATACAAAACGGAGGATCAGCATTAATGCAATGAACAAAATGAATATGGACAAAAAGACTTTCTTTTTGAAAAGGTGCTTCATCATGATTCAGGTCCAAAAGGGTTTATTTTACCAGATAAATACTCTAACGTATGGATTTTCAATATATTATTTACAATATCTAAAGGAGACATAATTTTTTAAATGTGCCTCCTTTTGTATTTAGACCAGTAAAAATGAATACATTTCAAAGGCTTCAATGTTTTTCGTCAATTACGACCTCAAATGGTCTTAAAAGTTTAAAGATTGCTGTTATGAAAAATTTTATGCTTATTTTTTTTCCCGTTTTTACACTCAGTTGTTATTCCCAGCCAAACAACTGGCCCCTGAATAAATTTGAAAAACCAACAGAAAATCCAATCCTTAAAGCCGATTCAACTTTTACTTTTACAGACCCTATAAAAAAGACAATTGTACGATGGCAGCGTGCTGATGTGTTTAATCCTGGCGCCATTATAAAAGATGATAAAATTTTTTTACTGTATCGGGCTGAAGATAATCCTGCAGCCATCCTTGGTGGCAGAACTTCCAGGCTTGGACTGGCAGAAAGTACAGATGGGATTCATTTTACCAAACATCCGGAGCCCGTACTTTTCCCGGATAATGATGCATTTCAGGAATATGATTTTCCCGGGGGGTGCGAAGATCCAAGATTAGTACAGACAGAAGATGGAATGTATGTTGTACTGTATACATCCTGGAATTATAAAGTGCCCAGGTTGTCGGTTGCATTTTCAAGGGACCTTATCAAATGGGAAAAAAAAGGACCTGCCTTTGCTAAAGCATATAATGGAAAATATAAAGACAGCGCCAGTAAATCAGGATCAATCATTACAAAAATGATCAATAATAAGCAGGTGGCTGCCAGGATCAATGGCAGATACTGGATGTACTGGGGGGAACATATCATCAACCTGGCATGGTCTGATAACCTGTACGACTGGCATCCATTGTTAACGGAAACAGGTACCCTAAAAGCAGCAGTAACCACCAGGCCGGGCAAATTTGACAGTGACCTTACAGAATGTGGACCGCCTGCCATTATTACCAACAAAGGGATCGTATTATTATATAATGGCAAAAACTCGAATAACCAAAATGCAGACTCATCCCTACCAAAAGGCACATATTCAGTTGGCCAGATCATATTTGATAAGAATAACCCGGAAAAAGTAATTTCCAGATCCGACAAACCTTTTTTGAAGCCAACCCTGCCTCATGAAGTTTCAGGTCAATACAAGGCGGGGACAACATTTGCAGAAGGATTGGTATTCTTTAAAGGGAAATGGTTTCTTTATTATGGAACAGCTGATTCTTTTGTTGGGGTTGCCATTTCAAAGTAAAAAATCCGTAAAAATTATCAATTTTTAAAAAAGAGCAAAAGAAATATTCTCCAAAGAACATCTCATGTATAGATAGTTTCTTTTTAAAGTTTGAAATGCATTATATATGAGATTCAGTCGGGTTATAATTTTTCTTTTTCTTATTACAGGGTTATTCAGTTACCGAAAAGCAAATAATAATGAAAGCTTACAGGTATATCTTTCTCATTTTGAAAACGTGTTGGGGACTTCCTTCGAGATGAAGGTTTCTGCCGAATCATCTGAAATTGCCGATCAGGCAGAAGAAATAGCTCTGGCAGAAATAGACCGTTTGTCCGGAATATTAAGCGGGTATGATAGCGCCAGCGAATTCAACAAATGGCAAAAAACACTGGGCCATCCCGTTAGTATTTCAACAGAATTATTTGACGTACTTACATTGTTTGATCAGTGGCAAAGCCTTACCCATGGCGGACTGAATGCTTCCTCGCAAGCGGTAAGTCTTCTTTGGAAAGAAGCTGGGAAAACCCAAAAATTGCCTGCCGCTTCTGACATTGATATCGTTGTAAAACAGGTACAACAAACGCATTGGTTACTTGATCCTGTAAACCAAACAGCAACGCATGTAAGTATTGTACCATTAATGACAAATACATTTGTAAAAAGCTATATAATAAATGCTGCAGCCAGGAAAGTCCGGGATATACCTGGTATAAAATCCGTGATGATCAATATCGGAGGTGATATTGTTGCATTAGGAGAAGTTAAGGAAGAAGTGCATATTTCGAATCCCCTTGCAAATGCAGAAAACGATATGCCACTATCCATAATAAAGGTTGACAATAAAGCAGTAGCTACCAGCGGAAATTATAAAAGAGGTTTTATGATCAATGGACAATGGTATTCTCATATCATCGATCCAAGAACAGGGATGCCTGCAACGAATGTAATCAGCGCTACAGTAGTGGCTGACAATGCTACAGATGCGGGTGCTTTGGCAACGGCATTTAATGTACTTGACCTGCAGGAAGGTATGCAACTTGCAAAGAGTATTCCTGGAATTGACTACCTCGTTATAACTAAAGATGGCGAACGTTTTGAAAGCAGGGACTGGCATGCAATGGAGCAGAAAACCAGTAAATCAGCAGAACTTAATCTGGCATTTAATACGGGAATTGAACAACCGCAAAAAGTTTTACTACAGGGAGGCCCTGAACTTACCATCAATCTTGAACTAAGTAAATTTGAAGGACGTTTCAGGAGGCCATTTGTGGCAATTTGGATTGAAAACAGCAATAAGGAAACAGTCAGGAACCTGGCATTATGGTTCAATAAACCTAAATGGCTACCTGATTTGAAATCCTGGTATATTAAGAATTATGCAACTTATAATACAAGTCAAACTGATCTTTCAACGATCAGCAGTGCAACCCGCCCTCCGGGGGAATATGCTTTGAAATGGGATATGAAAGATGATAAAGGCAATTCAGTGCCCCCGGGTAAATACACTGTTTATATTGAAGCTGCCCGTGAACACGGCACTTATCAGTTAATTAAACAAGAGATCGATTGCCGGAATAAATCTCAGTCAATTCAAATCAAGGGAAATGTGGAAATCGCTGCGGCTTCCCTGGAATATAAAAAAAATAAATAGTGGAACCAGGTATCTCTGATAATAATAAGAAGAATCAATTTAATGGAAAAACAAGGCGGGTCATTGCAGGCTGGACAAGATGGCTGCATATTTATCTTTCGATGTTTAGTTTCGCCATACTTTTTTTCTTTGCAATTACAGGGCTCACCCTGAATCATACCGAGTGGTTTGCAGATCAGCAAAAAAGCACATCCGATAAAGGGGAGATACCATTAAGCTGGATTAATACACCAGACACAAATCATATAAAGAAACTTGATATTGTTGAGTTTCTCAGGAAAAAACATGCATTAAAAGGTGCACTGAGTGATTTCATTATTGATGAAAACCAGATCACCATTGCGTTCAGCGGACCTGCATATTCCGCCGATTTCTTTATAGAAAAGGAAACCGGCAAATATGATCTGTCTGTCACAGAAAGTGGCTTTTTTGCATTGATAAACGATTTGCATAAAGGAAGGGACTCGGGGAAAACCTGGTCTGTACTGATTGACATATCAGCCATATTAATGATGTTGGTTTCAATAACCGGACTGATTATGATGTTTTTTTTAAAGAAAAAAAGACTCGCAGGGTTTATCATCGCAATCATAGGACTTGTTTTATCTTATCTTTTTTATGCCATTTGGGTGCCATAAAATCAAACAGTTCGAAAAGCAACATGGCCGAAAGACCGAAATACAATTTGAAGAATAGGATTACATATTTAGGTAGCATTGGCAATGTAGCTGTAGGGTTGGTTGTCATGACCACTCTATCAATTTATCACAATTGAGTAAATTATTTTTATAACATAAAAATAAATGAATAGATTCTCTTCTTAAATTGATAATACTGTTGCGTTTCACTTTCATGATGAGGGGATAACTGTAAATCTATTGCATGATGTAACCAGGTATTGTCCTCCCCCTAAAGCACCATACTACAATGCCTACGCGGTTTCCCCCCTCCAGAGGGGGACATAACAGCCCTTCATTGCAAGAAAGTTTTGGAGAAGTATTGTCCCCCGCTGGCGGGGGTGAATTTCGAACTTAACACATACTCAGGTTTTAGGGGGAGGATGCATTTTTTCTTTCTCTCCTGCAAGTGCGTATTAATTATTATTGTTACTTTTTTGTATCCAGAGAACTAAGTAAAACTGCCTTGTAATAAGGCTTTGCGTTCTAAATACTTAATCCTATTGAAGAATATCCTTCTGTTTCATTAATTTCATGCCATGCAAATAAATGTATCATATAAAAAGCCACAGGTGCTGCAGGCCTTGCGTTATCATTTTATCAGCAAGCCGGAAATTAAGTTCATGATGATACTTGTAAATGTTTTTGCATTGCTTTCTGCCGGCCTGTTTGCCTTCAAACTTATTTCTCCATTGCCTTTCCTGATGAGTTCGGTCCTTTGGCTCAGTATGATGGTTGCATTCTGGCTTTGGCTCCCGTCTTTGATTTATCGCAGGAGCAAAACATTTAAAGATAATTTTTCAGTTAGTATTGAGGAGAATCACCTGTTTATTGAAACAGAAAAAGGCAAAAAATCATGGGCCTGGCGTGAGTTTAGTAATTATTATGAAACGCCTGGTTTTTTTCATTTATATTTTGATAGCCGGAGTTTTTTTCTGCTTCCTAAAGATGCATTTGCAAATTCAGATGATTTGCATGATGCGAGGCAGATTATGAAATCGAGTATTGTTAAGAAATAATATATAAGTGTCTTATTGCGGTTACACTGAAAAACTCAAATCAGTTCTTTTTGCATGACATAATGAGGAATGGTAACTTCCTCGAATTCGTCACTGGCCACTTTATATCCCAGTTTTTCATAAAATCCGGCAGCAGTTTTACGCGCATGCATGGCCATAATCCGAAAGCCCCTGTCTCGGGCTACATTTTCAGCAAAATTCATCATGGTTGCTCCAATACCTTTTCCCTGCTGACTGTTTTGAACAGCCATTTGCCTCAACTTGCAGGTAATGCTATCCATTTTGGTTAATAGACAGCAAGCCAGGATCTTCTCATCGTCAAAAGCGCCAATTAGAATATCTTCTTTTTCCCGGTCCAGCTCCTCTTTATTGAAACTTAATCCCAGGGGTTTTCTCAGGATATCATTCCTGAGATCAATCATCTGCTGATACTCTTTAGAACCGTGATCTATGATTTTTAACGCCATAATTACAAGTTAATGGAAAAAAAAATACCCCCTATAAAAATAAAGAAATAACCTGTTCTGGTCATTTAATTGTCAGAAAAGCAGGTTTTTAATCAATATCTTACCTCTTTCTGCTATTTTTTACGGTTTTTGGGATTTATTTACAGGCAGGTTTTGCACTCTTTATTCAGCAAAAATTGTTTTTATCCCAAAAACTATATTTTTGCACCCAGTATTAACCAAATTTTAAAACAATGTCAGACATTTCAACAAGGGTTAAAAAGATTATAGTTGACAAATTAGGCGTAGACGAAGCTGAAGTTACTCCTGAAGCTTCCTTTACCAACGACCTGGGAGCAGACTCTCTGGATACAGTAGAACTGATTATGGAATTTGAAAAAGAATTCAACATTTCTATTCCGGATGAACAAGCTGAAACCATCACTACAGTTGGTCAGGCAGTAGCATACCTGGAAGAGCACGCCAAATAATTTATTTGTCCCTCCAGGCATTACTTCATTACATATGGAATTAAAAAGAGCTGTCATTACGGGAATCGGCGCTATCACGCCTGTGGGGAATACCGCTCCGGATTACTGGAACGGTCTTGTTCATGGTGTGTCCGGCGCCGATTTCATTACTCTTTTTGACGCATCAAAGTTCAAGACGCGTTTCGCCTGTGAAGTAAAAGGGTTTGATCCGGTGGCTTATCTTGACCGCAAAGAAGCGCGTAAGGTAGACCGTTTTACACAGCTCGCACTGGTTTCCAGCGACGAAGCCATTAAAGATGCAGGGATTTCCAAAGAATCGGTTAATCCTGACCGTACCGGGGTTATCTTTTCCAGTGGAATAGGCGGATTACTTACTTTCCAGGAAGAAGTAATGGCTTATGCCAAAGGTGATGGAACCCCAAGGTTCAACCCATTCTTCATACCGAAGATGATCCTTGATATTGCTGCCGGACATATTTCCATGCGTCATGGTTTCCGTGGCCCAAATTTCGCAGTAGTCAGTGCCTGTGCTTCTTCCACTCATGCCATTATTGAAGCAACTAATTATATCCGCCTGGGTAAGGCAGATATCATTGTTGCCGGTGGCAGCGAAGCGGTAATTTGCGACGCAGGTGTTGCCGGATTCAATGCCATGAAAGCTTTGAGTGAGCGAAATGATGATCCCAAAACAGCATCCCGCCCCTTTGATAAGACCCGCGATGGTTTTGTAATGGGAGAAGGAAGTGGATGTGTGATCGTAGAAGAACTGGAGCATGCCCTTAAAAGAGGTGCAAAAATTTATTGTGAAATTGCAGGTGGTGGCGCAACTGCCGATGCCTATCATATCACCGCCCCTCACCCTGACGGACTGGGTGCGCTGAGCGTAATGAGGGCCTCACTGGATGATGCGGGAATGAAACCGGAGGATATTGATTATATCAATGTTCATGGTACTTCCACACCACTGGGAGATATTGCTGAAACAAAAGCGATCCTGGGCGTTTTTGGTGATCATTCGTATAATCTTAATATTAGTTCCACAAAGTCGATGACGGGCCATTTATTGGGTGCTGCAGGCGTTATAGAAGCCATTGCCTGTATCTATGCAGTCATTAACGATATGGTACCCCCTACCATCAATCATTCAACGCCTGATCCTGAATTGGACCCAAAACTCAATTTTACATTTGGCAAGGCACAATCCAAAAAAATCAGGGCCGCCTTAAGTAATACTTTTGGTTTTGGCGGACATAATGCTTCCATAATTGTCAAGAAATATGCATAGCAACTCTTTATTGCGCTGTATGACTTGCATTCACTCTCCTTCTTCTTACCTTTAGCATCAACCAACCCATAAAAAACCAAAGCATTTGCGTTTCTGGCTACAATATTTATTTAAACCCAAAACCGAAAGACTCTATTTCAGGCAAGTTTGCAATGTCCTTGGTTTTACACCCGGGAAAATGAACTTGTATAATACGGCCCTTAGCCATCGCTCCGTAAAAGAAGGCGCAGATGAAAATAATGAGCGACTCGAATACCTGGGAGATGCCATTCTCAGTGGTATTGTTGCAGATTACCTGTTTAAGCGATATCCATATAAGGGTGAGGGCTTTCTCACCGAAATGCGGAGTAAAATGGTAAACCGTCAGACACTCAATGAGATTGCCATCAGAATGGGCCTTAAAAAAATTACACACTACAATAAAAGCGATAGTTCCCTTAAGATAAGCCAGATCTTTGGGAATACCCTGGAAGCGTTGGTTGGCGCCATTTACCTGGATAAAGGATATGATAAAACCAAAAGCTGGATATTTGAAAGGATCATTATCCCCCACATGTTTATGGAAGACCTTGAATTACTGGAGATCAACCATAAAAATAAGCTGTATGGCTGGGCGAATAAAAATGGTAAAGCGCTTGAATTTGAAACACTGGATGAAAAAATTGAAAAGGGACGCCGGCTATTCAGGGTTGGTGCTGTAGTGGATGGAGAACTGATAGCTGAAGGTAAAGCTTATAATAAAAAAGACGCGAGCCAGATAGCTGCACAGATTGCCGTGGAAAAACTCGGCATCGTTTGATCGATCTTAGTTCCTGTGGGTTAATGCCTTATATATGGAACTTACAGGCCATGCCTTTTTTTAACGGTTACGCCTAAATAAAACTCCATTTGAGCTTGTATTTCTCATTTTTTGTGCTCATATTTGATCTCCAATCTTAGGAATCTCCATCTTCTTTTCATCAAGCCAATTCATTTTCCTGTTTAACCGCAATCAATTATTGTCCTGAAGGGACATTCCGTATTCCTGTCAAATCGTTCTCCAACTATCCGGTTAAACAACAGCCTTCCCTGAACGAAATATGGATTATATGAAACTTGGCTTAACCGGTTTTTTCCTATATGCATTAACGTTAGTATCAGTTGCACAAACAACACTTACCTCTACAGGTTCGGGTGATTGGTCATCGCCTTCATCCTGGGATAAGAAACGAATACCCGGTGATAAAGATATCATTGTGATACAGGCCGGGCATAGTGTGGAGTTGAACAATGATATATCCTTAAAAAATATCACCCTCAGGGTTATTGGAATCCTCAGCCTGAATAACGGGCGAACTTTGAACTTAAACTCAGGGTCAATCATTAATGTTATTTCGGGAGGCAGGATAAAATCCCAAAAGCCTTCGGACGAAAGCGCTATTTATTTAGCGGGCGCCGCTAAATTCAGGGGAACAAAAGTGTTTAACAGTAACTGGGGCGCTGGGGTAATCTATGGTCTGGCATATGCCACTTCCACAACAGGCAATATTGACCAGTCAGGAACGGGGTTTATAATTGGGAACCTGCCTGCAGTCTGGCAGGACTTCAACCTTTTCCGAACAATGGATAACCAGGTGCAGATGGTTTGGGTAACCAGTCATGAAACAGGCACCCGGATTTTTCAAATTGAAAGAAGCAGAAACGCACAGACCTGGAGTGTTATAGGCGAAATTGAATCGCCCGGAAGCCCGGGATCTCAGAATATTTACAATTTTGTTGACAGCGATCCGGGATCTGGAATTGTTTATTACCGGGTCAGGGAAATCGACCCGGATGGCATGTATAAATTCTCTTCTGTCCGCTCGCTCAGAATGGAAGAATCTATTACTGATAATAGCGTATTCCCAAATCCGGCCAGGTCAGTGGTCCAGGTTAAACATATAAAAGTGCCGGATGGTCAATCGAAACTTTTCTTATATAACGTTAATGGACAAACGATAAAGGCACTAAACCTGTCTCAGGGTTCTACCCTGGAGACACTCGATATTTCAGGTTTGCAAAATGGGATGTACCTGATTCAGATCAGGCATAGTGATGGCAGCATACAACATAATTCGCTGGTAAAATATTGACCAACCTGGAGACCAGGTCCCATCACCCGGAAACGGAGCTGATGGGACTTTTTTTATGGAAAATAAGGAACAAAAAATAAGGAATAAGGAAGGGAATACACTTACCTCAAAGAAACGAAGGTGCAGAGAAAAAAACAGGATCAGCTAAGCTTAGTGAAAACTTTTATATTCGTTCCTGGCAGAGTTCTATAAGTACACCATTCGTATCGCGGGGGTGCAGGAAGCAAACTAATTTGTTATCAGCACCTGTCTTGGGTTCGGGGTTTAAAAGTTG
>JAHEEX010000096.1 GCA_024640465.1 Sphingobacteriales bacterium
CTGGTTTATATGCCAAACTCTTCCAGAAGGGAGGTGGATAAAGACTATGCATTACAGGACGATATAACCAGTTTTTCCGATGGCTATCCTATACTACTCATCGGCCAATCGTCACTGGATGATCTAAACAGCAGGCTCGCTGAACCTTTACCCATGGACAGGTTCAGGCCCAATATCGTCTTCACAGGCGGCACACCTTACCAGGAAGATGAGATGAAACATTTTAGGATAAATGATCTTGATTTCTACGGCGTCAAACCCTGTGGCCGTTGTGTTATAACCACCATCAACCAGGATACCGCGAGTAGCGGGAAAGAGCCACTGAGTACACTTTCAAAGTACCGGACAGTAAACAATAAAGTAAACTTTGGGCAGAATATTTTACATACGGGTAATGGCAGGATACATGTGGGAGATGAAATAAAAAGTATGAAATGAACCTCCATTTCATAAAGGAATCTTAAAGTGTTGCAATGAAAAGTTAAACAGCTTATACCTGAATACAGGAAGCAGTAAGTTTAAATATTGAATAACGCTCCTCTTCAATTTTGAAAACTTACTGTATGAATAAATATTTACTCTTCTTCTTTTTTGCTTTTTTATTTCTCTCCTCTTGTTTTAGTTCAAATAAAACAAACGAAGCAATGTATGGATGGCTGGGTAAAACAAAACACAAATTAATATTGAGTTATGGCCCACCGGATAAAGTATCCGAGGATGCGGCCGGAGGTGAGATTTTAATATATATAAAAAATTATTCGATGCCATATACTCCAGCCCCAGGTGTGAATCCATTTAATTACTCACAGCAACACAAAATGTATTTTATTAATCCCGATGGTATTGTTTATCACTATCTTGTTAAATACCAGGAAATACCCCCAACCCAGGTTCAAGTAATTAGATAACCGTGAATCCAATTTGGGGACAAATCAACAAATCAAGTTCTATTTATTCCCTCTTAAATGTATTTGTTAAAAAAACCCAAATTTCCCTTACCGGTTTGGTGATTACGAACTAACTCGTATATTTGGTTACGATAAAATTCGTATACTATCCTTATGCAAAAAGCAATCAAACCAACAGAAAGTGAATTAGAAATCCTCCAGGTACTATGGCAGAAAGAAGCTGCCACAGTTAGGGAAGTGCATGATGAACTGGCCAAGATGCGCGACATTGGCTATACAACAGCCTTGAAACTACTACAGATCATGTTTGAAAAGGGGCTTGTTACACGTGACGATTCTTCGAAGACACATATTTATATGCCTGCAGTTACCCGGGAGAAAACACAGAAACAAATAGTTGGCAAGATGATCAATACCCTCTTTTCCGGTTCCTCCACAGAACTCGTCATGCAGGCACTGGGTAACCAAAAGACCAGTAAAGAAGAACTCGACGAAATCCAGAAAATGCTGGACAATCTTAGAAAAGAAAAATAATCCCATGGCTATCCTGAACATTTCCGCGGTATTATATGGACTGGGCTGGGCCCTCCTCCACTCTCTATGGCAGATGGGTATCTTGTGGGTAGTTTACCAACTCTTCCTGGGTATACCTAAAAAATGGAGCCCTGCAGTAAAACACAATGGTTCTTTGATCCTGTTATTTATTGGATTTGCCTGGTTCCTGGTTACCGGGATGAACAGTTTCCAGGAATATATATTAGTGAAGCAGTATGTTAATATAATGCCTTTATCCGAATCAATTGGATTGAACACATCAACTGTTTATCAGGCAGGATCAGCCTGGACAGTCATTGCAGAAAATATTATAAGGCTATCTGAAGCAACTCTACTGTTTTTAGAAGATCATATTGTCCATATATCGGCTGTGTATTTATTTGTTTTGGTTTTGATGATGTTCAGGTTTACTAACGCTTACCTGTACGCTAACCAGCTAAAGAAAAAAGGCCTCATACCCGCGGGAAACCAATTGGAAGATAGGCTTGCGGAATGGACATCTGCCATGGGCATCTACCAGCCTGTGCATTTGTTTCTCAGCCATCGTATTGATATTCCTGCAACAATTGGATTCCTGAAACCTGTTATACTTTTGCCCGTTGCCTCTGTGAACCAGCTGAGCATGAACCAGGTTGAATCCATCATCCTGCACGAACTGGCACATATCAGGCGCATGGACTACCTGTGGAATATATCTGCAACCATTATTGAAACCATTCTGTTTTTCAATCCATTTGTCTATCTCCTCACCAGCGTACAGAAAAAAGAACGAGAACTCTGTTGTGATGATTTCGTTTTGGGCTTTAGTAGGGACCCGCATAATTATGCTACCGCATTACTGGAACTGGAAAAAACACGTATGGCCGGTAAAGCTATGCTGGCAATGGCTTCCAACGGACAGGACGGACAATTACTAAGCCGGGTTAAACGTATATTGAACATCCAGACCAATAAATTGCAATACCGCCAGCGTTTCATAGCCTTATTATTTATTACAGCCTTAATGAGTGCCCTTGCCTGGTTGCAACCTGTTCAATGGAAAAAAGAAAAACAGGTTTCCATTTCTATGATCCTGCCTTCCCCGCAACAAACAAGTGAAATCAACAAACCAGTGCCTACCATTTCGGACCTCGTAAAAAAACAGGTTAGTTTTGATAAACCGAAGAATGAATCCCCTAAAAAAATGCCTGTATTTGCTAAGCTTCAGATAGCAGAACCTGAAACTGAAGGATCTTTTAATAACGCAGAATTAGCCCAACAGGACAACTACCGGTTTCCAATAAACGAAAATGCTCCGTTCTTTTTTAATGCCCCACCCCCGCCGGCCGAGTACCAGCTTTTACAAAATGAAATGAACCTCAATGCCTTTGAACTGGCCAGGCCTGAAATAGTTCAGGAACTTGCGCAAATGCGTAAACGTATGCCGGTTTATTTCAACCAGGCGCCACAACCTAATATCCAGGAGCATCTGGAAGACCTTGAAAAGCAATATAAGAATTTCAATAATGGAATAATATTCCAGGAAAATCTCGCAAAGGAATTTAAATCAATGGCCGAAATGAGAGAACTTGAAAAAAATAAGGAAATGCTAAACTTTGAAAAAGCAAAGAAAAGGATCATCTCCAAAAGGGCTCCCTTAAATATGATTTTCATTAATGGCGAGCCTGTTGAAAATAAAGTAGTATTAGACGGTGAACAGAATTATGTCATTCGCATTGAAACGGATGATGAAACTATTGAAATAAACGTAGGTTCCGATTCACTAAACCGCAAAGTAATAAAGATGCCGGGAACACCATTAAGACCAGTTACCATACGTTCCGCGGACACATATCCCCGTAACCGTTATTAAGCAAAAAGCCCAGCACAATTTCATGCGTGCCTTTTTGCATGGAACTGATCAGGTAATTGGCGGTGTTAATATCATAAGAATAACTGAGGTTGAAAGTCTGTGAAATATTTACACCAGCCATTACTGCATAACCCTCTTTAAACCGATAACTGCCCCCTATCCAAAACCTGTCGCGATACTGCATTTTTACATTAATGTCTACATATAATGGCTGTGATGTAATATACCTTGTCATTACCGAAGGCAGTACTGTCCAGTCTTCTGTCATGAACATCCTGTAACCTGCGGTAGCAATAAAATGTGGCACCAATGTGGATTTATATGCATTACTGTCTACCAGGTTGATCTTAACCGGGATCACTTGTTGTACAGACAAACCGGCGAAATAATTAGCACCATACAACCATAGCCCTACATTTAGTTCAGGTTTTGTTTGATTGATCTCGCTGCTGCCTGATCCAATGGCCGGATCGATTGGATTTGCCAGTTCTATTTTACTGCGATCGATATTGGTACCCGACAAACCTGCACCAAAACCCGCTGCCAGGGTCGTTTTTTCGCCTATGCCAAGATGATAGGCATACGTTCCGTATATGGTGAACCGATTAATGTACCCTGTGCGATAATTCATAATGGTTGCTCCGATTCCATGATGCGGTGGAGAAGCAGTGTATTCTTCCCAATACTGACGCCCACGCGGATTCTCCCCTTTCATATCAAAAGATGTAGCCGATGATTTAAAATCTTTCTTTCCAATGGGAGCATGAATAGTGGCATAGAAAGTGGTAGGGGCTCCGGGAATGCCAACCCACTGGTTACGCATGCTGAGCTTTACATCGGTATAATTCTCAATTCCGCTGATGGCAGGATTGAGGATATAATTATTAAGTATGTATTGTGTATAGTGCGGCCTTTGCTGTGCGTAACCCTTACACAGCAAACTCAAGATCAAAATCAGCATCAAACAAATTCTCATACACTTAATATTAATTCAATTGTCCTGTTTTTCATAGCGGCTTTTGCGGTTATTGTATTTGCTCATTTAAAAATCGTTACATAACCAGCAATCTTTCCCCGTTCATTCTTTGGATCGATTACATAATAATATGTTCCGGCAGCAAGCGGTTTCCCGTTCCATGTACCATCCCATGGCTTGTTATATCCTACCGACCTGTACACCAGCGACCCGGCCGTATTATATACTTCTACTATACAACCCGGGTAGGTATCCAGCGATTTTATATCCCAATAATCATTATATCCATCGCCATTGGGTGTAAAGGTATTCGGGATCACCGGTTTCAGCAATACCTTGACAAACACTTCGTCTGAAGCGCTGCAGCCCTGCCCTGTTGTAACCTGTAACAAATAACGGGTATCAACTATTGGGGTAGCCCTTGGCGTTAGTATAGTTGGGTCATTCAAACCTGCGGGAGGCGTCCAGTTTACCCTGAGCCCGGTACCGGTGCTGCTTCCGTTTATTATAATGAAGCCACCTTCCAGCACACCCCTGTCTGGCCCCGCATCCACTCTCGGTGTAGCATAAACCTGGATAGCTTGTTCCTTAAATGAAGTGCAACCACCTGCTGTATTAAATGTATATCGTATGGTATGATTCCCCGGCCTGGCATTGCCCGGATCAAACATTCCAGCCGAACTTATCCCCGCTCCGCTGAAAATTCCGGTACCTGCGAGACCGGCATTCTCCCTTGCCTGTGTTATCTGGTATGCATCAATTTCTTCGCATACTGCATTTAAAGGATCAAAACTAATTTGAGGGCTTGCCTGTACTGTGATCAATTTTGTTTGTTCACTCACACAACTCTGGCCGGAATATGCCACGAAACGTATGGTGAAATTTTTACTGACAGGTGTTCCGAAATCGGGATAAGTATGCCGGTAAATTTTACTGGCGGTTGGTGTTTCATCAACATCCGCCTGGCCAGGATTATTTAAAGCATCCCAGTAAATCTCCAGTCTGGTAATATTGCCAAAGTCAACTGAAGATGTATTACTGATGGATACTTCCTGGTTACTGCAAAGTACTCCGGCATTTTGCAATGTAAAGCTGGCATTGGGCACTGCACCATTCACTGTGAAATTTCTTACCAATGTATCCGCACAACCTGCATTGGACGTTACAACCTGGGTAATAATATAATTTGCTGCCGCATTGTATTTGTGCCGGGGATTTTTATCGGTTGATAAGGTGCCATCCCCCAGGTTCCATGCATAAGTAAACTGGCTGGCAGTTCCGTCTGCAATTGTACTGCTGTCGTTGAATTGGGCAAAAGCATCACTTAAACAAACTTCAGGCAGGGAGAATGATGCATCCGGGATATTGCCTGCCCTCGATGCCAAAGAATCAACGGGGCTTGTACAACCCCGGTCGTTCTGTACCGCTAGTTTTATAAAGTAATTTCCAGGTGTGGTATAAATATGTGTAAATGGATCGCCGGTATTTCTGGTAATGGTATTTCCATCGCCCATATTCCAGGTGAACTTAGATAAAGTACCGGTTCCGGGAACCGATT
Organism: Sphingobacteriales bacterium; assembly: GCA_024640465.1. Classification (GTDB taxonomy): domain Bacteria; phylum Bacteroidota; class Bacteroidia; order Chitinophagales; family Chitinophagaceae; genus Pollutibacter. The sequence continues at coordinate 5,850 of JAHEEX010000096.1, forward strand.
GGCTGCTTAAGGTAAAAGGCCTTCCGGCGCAAACAGGTGCAGAAATGGTGAAATCAGCTACCGGAATATTTGACAGCTGTATGGTTTGTGAAGTTGTATCAGACAAACAACCAATATCTGTTATCACAGAAAATTTTACGGTATAGTCGCCACCAGTGGCATATAAATGAGCCGGATTTTTGATTATTGAGCGGGTATTATCACCCAGATCCCAATTCCATGAAATGACTGGCCTGCCTCCGGTGACACTGGTTGCATCGAATAGTTTTACCGAGTCATTTATACAACCATTATTCACATAAGTGAATTTTGCTTCCGGTCTGTCAAAGATTTGAAGGTCATAATCAATTTCCTGCTCCCCTCCGCAGCCATCCGAAGTTGGATTTGTTGCCACAATAGTTATCGGGTAAGTTCCGATCGCTGTGATCGTATAGGGCCGGTTGATCTTATAGCGATAGAGTCTTCGATCGTTTACAACCCAGGTGGAGTCATAGACCGGGTTATTGATAATGGTATCAGTAAAAAGGCCATTGAACTGCCATTCAATTTTGACGGGCTGATAGGGAAAAACGATTGAAAAAGTGAAAGGAGAATTTCGGCAACCCGCCGGAAAATTCACCGTTCCATATACATTATCTATGGTGATAAATTGATAAAGATCGCGCAGGTTTGTACCGGCAGAATAGCCGTATGATTCAAAATTGGCAAACCCATAAGCTATTGCGTTGAATCCGGAATCGCATTTCAATCGGTGAGTACCCTGGGTGACTTCAATTTGTGCATATGCGTAGCCTGGATCCTGGGTCAAAGGCTGAAAATTAGTGTATGGAACACCATCTAAACTGAACGACTGAATTATATTAGACTGATTTTTTAATACAACATTCAGATAATGCTTCTGATTTGCCACGTTGATTAGACGCATTGAAGTTAACGTAACATCACTAATCGTTTGTTCCAGTGGATTCAGGTAGATCATTTCCGGATCTCCGTTTTGCGTAGCCTCGCCACAATTCTGGGTGGTGAAATACTGTGCAACCAGAATCGGTTTATCAGATTCAATAACATTTGTAGTAGAACCTTCAAATTCATAATACAGGTTCCCTATAAAACTGCCGGGAACTAAAACCGTTCCATTTAACCTTACGGTTGCAGTTGGATCTGGCCTGATGATCCTGTAAAAATTTCTTGGCCTTGTAGCACTGGGTACGGTAATGTATTTTTTCCCCCATGTAGTAGTCGGGTACATCTGCTGATAAAGGTTATCGGAGGAAATCTGGTTGGGGCTTGGGCAACCGATACCAATTCGTCCCGCTCCTGAAAAAACGGCAATTTTTTTACATCCGGTGCCTGTATTAAGAGAGCGAATGGTTGATCCTGTAAGGTCGGTATTAGATAGGACCTGGTAAACTTCGCCCCTGTTTAAGTTTTCTGTAAAAGCAACTCCTGCTGCTCTGCCCCCGGAGGTTGGAGCTGAAGGTTTTATTTCTATGGTTGTATTATCTTCTGTTGCTACAACAAAAAAGTAGGAATAAGAATTTGAATTGAGATTAGGCTGGGCTACCTGGGTAAAATTTACCGAGTAGTAGTCGCGTCCAAGCGTGCTTACCGGAAGACAAAGCGTTGCACCGGAGACGGAAGCGAAATAGATATGGGCATAGACAACAACAGGCTTTTCGGCCTTAACATGAATACCTTTATTTTCCTTTCCTTCAATGTTCAGAATGGCATTTTGAGGAATGGTGATACTGATTACCTGGTTAGCTGTTATTGTTACATTCTGTGAAAAACCAGTTCCCGGGATTTCAACAAGGGCGGTTGTATTTACATCAGATGTTATATAAACATCCATACCCTGCTGGTTTCCTGCATACATCTGCTGGTGATTACCATATCCCAGCCAGAACTCTTTTCCTTTGTTGGAAAAGTCCTGCCCGAAGATGGACAATCCATTCATTAATAATACAATGAGGAAACCAAATCTGATCATATAGAGCCTTAACCACCAGCTAATCTTTGCAATATAAATATTATACGGTTCGCAAGAGAGAAAAAACAGTTTGATTTCACACTATTGAGGTACGATTGTATCAGCTAAGACAAGTTTCTTGGGATCAAGCAAAACGCTTTTTCCTGTCATATCAATTATTCTTAATCTGTAATAGACTTTCTCTGCATTGAATTTCGCAAATTCCTGGTCGTTATAGCGGTAAGCCGCACCTTTTTCGGCATCTTCCTTTGCAAACATTAAAGCAATTACATCATATTGAATACCATCAATACTCCTTTGTATCTCGAAGTAATTATTGTTTTTTTCCGTGGCTGTCTGCCAGTTTATTTTAATGGTATTGCCGGATTTAATCAGCTCAAAAGATTGCAGAACAACACTGGCAGACACTTCAGATTTTAAAACAGTGTTTTTTGATAATGCAGAACTGGCTAAGGTTGATTGTGCCTGAAGAGTGGTATTAGCCAGGAATACGATTATAGCAAAGCCTGCGAGGGTGAAAAACCTTTTCATTTTTTTTGTTTTGTGGTTTGTGAAAAGGAATTCCTTAGGATGGAAAACAGGTTTCTTAGGAAAAAGACTTAGGGAGAGGGTATAAAAGTAATACCTGGCCTGCGGGGATGCAATAGTATTTTTACGTAATATTTAATAAAGGGCTTTAAGGAAGGCTGTATTATATTATTAAATAAGGAGCTTATTTAACTGACCTTTTCCGCAACAAAGGACAAAGTCAAGTATACTCAGATTTGGTTGAAAACCAAAACGTTCTTCAAAAACCTGGGTATAAACCGGGAAGGGACCAAATTCAACAGTTTGAAAATTGGAGGGTAGTAATTTATCTCTACTGTCCACAATTTCTTCTTCACCTTTGCCAAAATCCTTGAATTCTGGATTTTCTTTATTAATTGAACTCTCCAAAACTCCCCCAACTTTTGGAAAGTCCCCCCACTTTTGGAAAGTCCCCCCACTTTCCAAAACTCCCCTAAATTTCCAAAAGTCCCCTAAATTTCCAAAAGTTACCCCCGAATTCTCCATTGGTTCCATGGATACCCCAAAAGATTGGTTTACCCAATCAAGGCAAAGCAAATTCCACTCAACCAGAAATATCACTTTTTGGGAAAAGAGATTTTCCAGCGAATCGGCATAATGGAAAAACCAGGGGGAATTTCCATAAGCAGAAAATATGGACCGCCAGTGCTGCTGTTGCCAGTTAGTCGAATAATCAATCTTCACATCCTTGTAAATGTCCCTTTTATTTCTTCCGCCAGCAATCGGAACTGATAATGAAATGGGGCCATTTGCTCCGGCTATAACACATCGGTTTCTAAAACTTCGACGAACGTAGTTTTCATATAAGCAAAAGTCAACATTTGTTTTTTTAATTAAAGTGCTATATGCAATAACTGGTGCAAAATATTGTAATTCAATCAATAACATCAATTATTTTTATTTTGTTCAAGGGAGGCATCTCTCCAGGCATTTTAACCTGTAAGCGTTGAAAATAGAGCCTTTTTATCTAAATTATTATATTAATTAAAGTTTCTATTTAATTAAAAAAGAATGCTTTATAAATAATTATACAATACTAAATTTAGTAGCATAAAAAACTATTGAATATTTTTACATCAAAATTGAAAGTACTACAAATTTTAGTTAAAAAAAGACGTTGATTTCCCCCCTTTTTTTCGGTCTGAAAAAAAGCACCTTAATTTGCAACTATGATTAAGGTTGTAATTCGGACTTTGCTTTTGATATTTATTTCATCCACCCTCCTTCCAGGTTTAAGCTGCAAATCGACATTGAAAGAGCCGGATTTTGTTGGCGCTAAAAATTTCACCATTGGCAAAATTGGTCTCCAGGAAAGTTATATCGGGATGGATCTCTATTATTATAATCCAAATGGTTTTAAGCTTCAACTCAAAAATGCCGACCTGGATGTTTTCCTAGAAAACAGGTTTGTTGGAAAAACTCAGCTCGATACCCTCCTTGACATTCCGGCAAAGGACACTTTTTCGATTCCTGTAAAAATGGGTGTAAATATGAAAAACCTCTTCCCAAATCTATTAACACTTGCACTCAAGGATGAAGTGGAGGTTAAAATGGAAGGTTCGGCGAAGGTGTCAAAATCTGGGATTAACATGAATATCCCGGTTCATTATTCCGGGAAGCATAAAATCGTCTTTTAATTTCAAAGCCCGGGCATACATTTCTGCTTTGAAAAATTCAGCATTTTGGAAACTTATGGAGGTTTTGGAAACCTATGGGGGTTTTGGAAACCTATGGAGGTTTTGGAAACCTATAGGGGTTTTGGAAACCTATAGGGGTTTTGGAAACCTGTAGGGGTTTTGGAAACCTGTAGAGGTTTTGGAAACCTGTAGAGGTTTTGGAAACTTATAGGGGTTTTGGAAACCTGTAGAGGTTTTGGAAACTTATAGAGGTTTTGGAAACTTACTGAGGTTTTAGAAACTTACAGAGGTTTTAGAAACTTACAGAGGTTTTAGAAACTTACAGAGGTTTTAGAAACCTGAGAATCTTAAAAATTCCAGTAAAATCCATCCTCCCAATCCATCAAATCCTCAAAATCCTGCTCCTTTCTTATGCCCGCCATCTTCCGGCCTTTTGCAGGTTTTAGGCAATTTTTTATAGGCTTCCTCATCGGCTTTAACATCATCTGCATCATAGCCAACATTGGCAATGGCAGTCTTGATATTTTCAATATTAGTGCGGTCGGCAAGATAGGTAACACTCACATATTTGCTCTTGGGCCAAGCAACTACCTTTGTAACCCCTTCTTCATATTTCAGATAATCCTCCACCCTTTTCTTGCATTCATCACATTGCATCCCTGGAGTCTGGATCTTCACCGTAATCGGCTTTTTCTGCTGGGCGGAGGCTGTAAAACCAACCCCAACGGCCAAAAGTATTAGGAAGTAAAACTTTTTCATTTGGGCTATTTGAGGATAAAATTATTCAATTCCTTTCCAGTTGGAAGGATCCCTGCGCCAATTTAACAAAGTGTTCTGCAAATCTGGCGAAACAGTACCCTTTTCAACTGCCAGGCTGATCAGGTTTTCGTAATTGGTAAGTGAAGCATATTTCACTCCCTTCTCAGCAAATGCTTCCTCCGCCTGCCTGAAGCCATAAGTAAATATCGAAACCATTCCAACCACATCCAAACCGGCCTCCCTGGCAACATCAACAACCTGCAAACTACTTTTCCCGGTTGAAATAAGATCCTCAATGATGAGGGTTTTCTGGCCTGGTTGATAAAAACCTTCTATTTGGTTGCCCAGTCCATGATCCTTAGGTTTTGGACGCACATAGATATATGGCAGCTTAAGCTGGTCAGCTGCCATTGCTCCCCAGGCAATGCCTGCAGTGGCAACACCGGCCAGCAATTCAGCATCAGGAAACTGTTCAAAAATAACATTACATAATTCACTTTTAATGAAATCCCGTACATAGGGGAATCCCAGCACTTTCCGGTTATCACAATAAATGGGACTCTTCCATCCTGATGCCCAGGTAAATGGTTGTTGGGGGTTTAACCTTACTGCATTAACTTGTAATAACTTTTCCGCTACAGCTTTTTCGTTTGTCATGACGCAAATTTGAAGCTAGTAGGTCAAAATCAGAAATTTATTTATGTACGTGAAGATTTATTTTGGTAATAAACCTGTTTTTCTGTGTGATGAAAGGGATAAAGAAATAAATGAAATCCTTCATCACCCTGAAGCCGTCTTCATTGATGAATTTGATAAACATGCGGTGAATTCCCTGCTCCACGAAATTAAAAAACCCGATTTTCACGCAGGAGTAATACTGCACTCCAACCTGGATGAGCTTAAAAAAGCTTTCTGGAAACATTTTACGATCATCAAAGCCGCGGGAGGTTTGGTGAAAAACGAAAAAGACGAATACTTATTCATCTTTCGCCGTGGTTCCTGGGACCTGCCGAAAGGAAAGCTGGACAAAGGCGAAACCTTGGAGCAATGTGCTGTTCGCGAAATGCAGGAAGAAACGGGCCTTGTTGATATCACACTGAAAGAACCATTATGCACTACTTTTCACACGTACGATGAATTTGGTAAACATATTCTGAAAGAATCTTACTGGTATAATATGGTCGCCAATTCAGATGGAACTTTGATACCACAGACCGAAGAAGATATCACGGAAATTGTTTGGATGAATGCTGATTCAATTAAAAAAATCCTGCCACTCGCCTATCCTTCCATCAGGGAAGTGATCCATAAGGCGGGCATTTTGTAAATAATATTTTGCGCATATTAGCGGGTAACAATGGCAACCGTCAGTCGACTGATGCAAACAAGTTTGCCGTTATCATCTGATATCCTTATATCCCAAATATGGCTTGATTTTCCCAAATGTACCGGTTTACAAATGGCATGAACAAAGCCTTGCGTCACCGGCCTGAGGTGATTGGCATTTACTTCCATCCCCACAGCAATGTATTTTGATTGATCGATCACATAATGAGAAGCATAACTGCCGATTGTTTCAGCAAGCACAACAGATGCGCCGCCATGCAGTATACCAAAGGGTTGTTTTGTGCGCTCATCCACCGGCATGCGCGCTTCCACTTCATCATCACCAAAGCGTACAAATTCAATACCAAGCAAAGATCCCAAATGGTCTTTTTTCTCAAATGAGGTTATCGCTTCTATTGATACCGGCTTAAACCAAATTGACATAGAAATATTTTTTATTGATCTGCTGAACCGTTTTCAATAGAGCGGGTTACCACATCAGGTAAAAAAGGTGATGCATTACCTTTATTTCGAATGATATCGCGGACAATGGTGGAGGCTACCGATGTATATTTAGGTTCCCCAGTCAGGAAGATCGTTTCAATGCCCGGATCTAGTGTGCGGTTGGCATCAGCTATCGTTTTCTCATATTCAAAATCACTTACATAACGTATCCCGCGGAGGATAAACCTTGCTCCTATCTGCTTACAAAAATCAATGGTAAGACCTTCATACACGGCCCCGGATATGCGAG
>JAHEEX010000009.1 GCA_024640465.1 Sphingobacteriales bacterium
AACCAGGAATAATCCCAGCGTTTCAATTTATCAGACAAGAAAATCCTTTTACTTTCTATATTAATGAAGAAAATTCTTTCGGGGAGATCAGTGATTTTGCAGAAGAAACTGCAGAGTTAGTAAGTAATTTTTCCTCCAACATGTTTGCCATTTCATCCAGGTAAAGTATTACATCTGCGCGTTCATTTCTTTTTAACCAACGGAAACCTCCAGGTAATCTTTCCAATATTTCCCTATCCTCCAGGTATTCAATATTATGAATATCACTGGGTGTCAATCCTGCTTCTATAAGATGCGAGATGAGCTGGTCTGCAGGCAGGTTGCTAACATTACAATAATCTTCCGCCAGTTCTGTCCATTCCCCAATACCGGTATGGGCCAAACGCAGAATTTCGGTTCTGTTCAGCGCAGTGATCACCTGCAAAAGATTGCCACAATTACAGGAACCATGGTTTCCCCAGGCATATTCCGAACCGGATGCTAACCTCCGGGCCGTTTGCCTGAGAGCATTAATAAGGAATGAATTGGCATTTGCCATAATACCATTTTAAAGTATAACACAGCTCCCCCTTTTTTGTTGCAGGAGTTGATTATAAGTTTACTTACCATCCACCTGAATTTTCCGATCAAATGACCACATTGATCATTTTATTCTTAACATAAATGATCTTTTTAGGGGCCTTCCCTTCAAGCCATTTCTGTACAATGGCATCAGATAAAACAAGTGCTTCCACGTCGGATTGACTGGCATCCAGGGAAATGGTCATCTCCGTCCTCGTTTTACCATTAATGGCAACCGGGTAAGCTTTGGCTGTTTCAACCAGATATTTGGAAACTACTTCCGGAAAAGGCTGGTCAAGGATTGTACCTTCATGGCCCGTCATCTGCCATATTTCTTCGCAAATATGTGGGGCGTAAGGCGAAAGGGCTATTATAAGTTTTTCCAGGATGGCCACTTTATGACATTTGAGGTCACTCAGTTCATTTACACCAATCATAAACTGACTTACAACGGTATTAAAAGAAAACCTTTCCGTATCTTCTTCGACCTTGCGAATGGTGCGGTATAATGCCTTCCATTCTGCATCAGTAGGCTCATCTTTTGTAATAACAAGACCTTTTTCTTCATGAACAAAAAGCCGCCATAATTTTTTCAGAAACCGGTGCACCCCTTCGATCCCTTTTGTATCCCATGGTTTATCCTGCTCAACCGGACCGAGGAACATTTCATACATACGGAATGTATCCGCGCCATATTTTTCTACTATTTCATCCGGGTTTACCACATTGAAATACCTTTTGCTCATCTTTTCCAACCTCGTTCCACACCGGTATTTCCCTTCCTCAAGGATAAAATCAGCATCATGGAAGTCGGGCTTCCACTTTTTAAATGCTTCCGTATCCAATTCAACCCCGTTAACCAGGCTCACATCAATATGTAACTCATCTGTTTCATACCCCTCTTTTAGTCCGGCTGAAACAAAGCGATTTGTTCCCCTGACCCTGTATGCCAGTCGCGAATCACCTCCTATCTTTCCTTGATTTACCAGCCTTCTGTATGGCTCTTCATGACCCAGGTATCCAAGGTCAAAAAGTACTTTGGTCCACATTCTGCTATACAGTAAATGCCCCACGGCATGTTCTGTTCCGCCAATATACACATCCACCTGCCCCCAGTAATCACTCGCTTCCCGGCTGCAAAAGGTTTCCTTGTTTTTCGGATCCATATAACGCAAAAAATACCAGCTGCTGCCGGCATATCCGGGCATGGTATTTACTTCGCGAATTCCATCCTGGTAGTTTTTCCAATCAGGGAGATTACCCAACGGTCCCTCACCTTCCGGACCCGGCCTAAGGTCTTCCATTGGAGGTAAAACAACGGGCAGCTCCTCTATCGGTAAGGTATAAGCGATTCCATTTTTCCAGTAAATGGGAAAGGGTTCTCCCCAATAGCGTTGGCGACTGAATGCAGCATCCCGCATTTTATAATTCACCTGGCGCTTCCCATGCCCTGTTGATTCGAGCTTTTGCAAAGCTACTTCCATGGCATCGCGCATCACCAGCCCATTGAGGAAATGGCTATTCTCCAGGACGGCATCTTTTGTTGGATTTGCTTCGGTGCCATTATAGTGAGTACCTATAATATTTGTAATGGGTATATTGAAATGTTCTGCAAATTTATGATCACGTTCATCGCCACAAGGCACAGCCATGATAGCGCCGGTGCCATATCCCGCCAGAACATATTCGCTGATCCATACCGGGATTTTATCGCCGGTAAAAGGATGCAGGCAATAAGAACCGGTAAAAACACCTGTGATCTTCTTTTCGGCCATACGTTCCCGTTCGCTTCTGCTATTTACATACTGCAGGTAAGCTTCCGCTTTATCCTGTTCGGGATTGGCAATCAGCATAGGTACAAGTTCGTGTTCCGGTGCAACAACGAGGAAATCCACGCCAAATAGGGTATCAGGCCGCGTGGTATATACTTTTAGCACTTTTTTATCCCCCGCATAATTTTCCGGAGATTGAATGTCAAAATCTACTTCAGCGCCGTAGCTTTTACCTATCCAGTTTGTTTGCATGTCTTTCATGCTATCACTGAACTCAACAGTCTGTAATCCGCTAAGCAGCCTGTCAGCATATTCCGTGATCCGCAGGTACCACTGTCTTAATTTTTTCTTTACAACCGGGAACCCGCCTCTTTCACTGACACCATTAATGACCTCATCATTGGCCAATACAGTGCCCAGGGCTTCGCACCAGTTCACTTCGCCATACCCACAAAATGCCAGTCGATATTGCATGAGAATATCCTGCCTGGCTTTTTCATCAAAAGCTTGCCAGTCGGCTGCAGAAAATCGCAGGTTACGGTCGCCCGGACAAATATGATCCTGGTTTCCCGACTCATTGAAAATTTGCTCCAGGTCCTTGATACTTTCCGCTTTATTGTTTTTGCGGTTATACCAGCTGCCAAATAACTGAAGGAATATCCACTGAGTCCACTTGTAGTAATCTGCATCACTGGTCCTTATTTCCCGGTCCCAATCATAACAAAAACCGATCTTATCCAATTGCGACCTGAAATTCAGAATGTTCTGATCTGTAGAAACCGCAGGAGGAATGCCATGCTCAATGGCATATTGTTCTGCCGGCAGGCCAAAAGAATCATACCCCATTGGGTGTAATACATTAAAGCCTTTCAGGCGTTTGAAACGACTGAAGATATCACTGGCGATATAGCCCAGGGGATGGCCCACGTGCAGCCCTGCACCACTTGGGTAGGGAAACATATCCAATACATAATATTTAGGCCTGGCGCTGGTATTGCTTACTTTGTAAACCCCGTCAGCGATCCATTTCTGCTGCCATTTCTTTTCAATCTCTCTAAACTGATATTCCATGAAATAAGTTATGAATTATGCTTGTCTGACTAAGCAGGGCACAAATATTATCTGTCCTTTACATTACTTTTTTTGCCACATTTTATCATCAAGTGCTTTAATATCCTTCTCTATTTGACGGATATAATAACCATTACTTTTAAAATGTTAAAACAACGAAACAGGAAAATTTGATGAGGTCCATCTCGTTATAGGGTTGCAAAAATACATAAACCCGGCAAAATCACTATTTTTGCCCGCATTTAACCTTCCGTTTCCCCTGTGATGGCTATTTGTTTAACCATAATCCGATCGTTATGACCGAAATCAGCAAGACTTCCATGAAGCGCAGCAAGCCTTCCTATTTTATGGCCATCCTGGGCGTAGCCCTCGTTTTGTTCATTTTAGGCATGCTCGGCTGGATCACCATTAATGCCAGTAAACTTGAAAATTATTTCAAGGGCAGTGTACAGGTACATGCCTTTATCCGCGAAGGCAGCCAGCAAAAAGAGATTGATTCCCTTAGGAGTTATATTACCCAACTGCCATATGCACGCAAAGTAGAATATGTAACCAAAGACATGGCGAAAGCTAAATTCATTGGAGATGGTAATGAGGACTGGAATAAGGTGCTCGACTATAACCCTTTACCGGCAAGTGTGGATTTTTATCTCGATCCCGCCTTTGTAAATAAAGACAGCCTGAATAACATAGTGGCCGACATTCAGAAAAATTTTATTGTGAGTGAGGTAAAATACCCCGATGCGGTTGTAAGCAACCTGAATAATGTGGTTCGGAAAATTGAAATTTCCCTGTTGGTATTATCTGCAGTTCTCTCACTCATTGCAATTATTTTGATTGATAATACCATAAAACTGGCCATGTTTTCCAACAGGTTCCTGATAAAAACCATGCAGATGGTAGGAGCTACCCGGTGGTTCATTTCAAAACCTTTTGATCGGAAGGCAATCTTAAATGGCCTTTTAAGTGCAATTCTGGCAATTGGTGCTATCGGACTGATCATTTATACAGTTGAAACATGGTGGCTTCCGGAAATCAAAGTCCTGAGAGATAATTATTTATTGGGTTTGCTTTTCCTTTTGTTGATTATGATTGGCATTGGAATAACCTATATAAGCACACATCGCAGCGTTACCAAATACCTGAAAATGAAACTCGATGATCTTTATTGATCCCTGATTATAAAACATGTTTGGGCATTACATTTTTTCACTTATTTTGCAATAGAAAATTACACATGGAAAAGAAGAACAATGTATTATTTGGCCGGGATAACTTTATGTGGATGGCCATCGGTGCGGTTGTAATACTGGCGGGAATTTTTTTAATGGCGGGTGGCAAAAGCGCTGATCCAAATATTTTTTCCGACAACGAAGTATACAGTGTCCGCAGGATAACGATTGCGCCAATAATGATCATTCTTGGCCTGTTAATTGAAGTGTACGCCATCATGAAAAAAACAAAATCAGCCTGATATTTGGCAGACTTTTATTAAAAAGCGATGGCTTCCATCGCTTTTTTCATTTATCGAATACATTCAACTTATATAAACCTTTATGGAAATATTCCAGGCCATTATTTTAGCCATCATTGAAGGTATAACTGAATTCCTGCCGGTCTCATCCACCGGGCATATGGCACTTACTTCTGCCATTATGGATATCAACAAAGAGCCTTTCACCAAGCTATATGAAATTGTCATTCAGTTTGGCGCTATCCTTTCTGTTGTTGTATTATACTGGAAAAAGTTTTTTGATTTCAGGAAATTTTCTTTTTATATAAAGTTATTACTGGCCATTATTCCTGCATTGGCTTTTGGTGCATTATTCAAGCACCATATTGAAGAAATATTGGGAAAACCATTGGTCATTGCACTCATCCTTTTAATAGGTGGCATACTGCTTTTATTTGTAGATAAATGGTTTAATAAACCTGTCGTTTTAAAAGAAGATGACATTACCAACAAACATGCTTTTATCATCGGACTTTACCAGGTCCTGGCTATTGTATTTCCAGGGCTAAGCCGAAGTGCCGCAACCATAATCGGTGGTATGCAACAAAAACTTAGCAGGCCGCTGGCTGCGGAATTCTCTTTTTACCTGGCAGTGCCAACCATGATGGCTGCTACGGTTAAAAGCCTGTATGATGTATATAAGGAAACACCAGAAGTGCTGAGTACCAATAACCTCAATACACTTATTATTGGCAGTATAACTGCTTTCATCGTTGCGATCCTTGCCATACGTTTTTTTATCAGTTTTTTACAAAAACATGGTTTCAGGCTTTTTGGCTGGTACCGGATCATCATCGGCATAATCCTGCTGGCGCTTATACTAACTGGTTATATTAAGTCTTAATCTATCTTATCCGGCAGTAAAAACGGTCACATAGAATTATAAGCTTGCAATCATTTTTTTATTACCTTTCTAAGTAAACAACAACCCCTGAGATGCAGCCAGCTTCAAGAAAGACTGAAAATGCCTGGGCTATGTACGACTGGGCAAACAGCGCCTATAACCTGGTCATTACAACAACCATTTTCCCGGCTTACTATGTTGGGGTCACCAGCAGTAAAATCAAAGGGGAAGCTTCTTATGTTGATTTCTTTGGATATAAGATCATAAATACGGTTTTGCAGGATTATACCCTGGCTGTTGTATTCATGATTGTTGCATTCAGCTCACCGATACTTTCCTCCATTGCCGATTACCGGAAAAACAAAAAAGTATACCTCCGCTGGTTTAGCCTGCTTGGAGCTGCTTCCTGCAGTGCCTTGTTTTTTTTCACACCGGAAAAAATTGAATATGGCATGATATTCTTTGGCCTTGCTGCATTGGGTTATTGGTCGAGCCTGGTATTTTACAATTCATATTTACCGGATATTGTTGCCGTTGAAGACAGGGACAGGGTTAGCGCTAAAGGATTTGCGTTGGGATATATCGGAAGTGTTCTCTTACAGGTCATCTGTTTCATCATTATACTTTTCCCTGCAAAGTTTGGGTTGGATGCTTCTGATAGTACCATCGGTGCACGTATTTCTTTCCTGCTTGTTGGTATCTGGTGGTTTGGCTTTGCACAGATTACCCTGCGTGCCATGCCCCTGGAAAGCAAACAAGTAAGGCAGGCCAGAAAAAATGTATTGACAAATGGTTTTAAGGAACTTAAAATTGTTTTTAACCTGGTACGGAAGGCACCGGTGCTGAACAGGTTTTTACTTTCTTTTTTCCTTTACAGCATGGGGGTGCAAACGGTCATGCTGGTGGCTGCAGGTTTCGCTAAAAAAGAAATATTTCCGGAGAAAAAAGATGAGCCAAAACTTTTGATCACCATGATCATCATTCAACTCATTGCCATATTTGGCGCTGTATTGATGAGCAGGTTATCCAAAAAAGTGGGCAATATCTGGGTATTGATCATAGCCGTTGTAATATGGATCGGTGCTTGTATCTGTGGTTATTATGTAAAAACACAGACTCAACTTTATTTCCTTGCAGCAGTTATAGGGCTTGTTATGGGCGGTATTCAGTCAATGAGCAGAAGCACTTATGCCAAATTATTACCTGCCACAACAGATACAACATCCTATTTCAGTTTTTATGACGTAACAGAAAAAATTGCGCTTTTCCTTGGCCTTTTTGTCTTTGGAACCATTGAACATCTTACAGGAAGTATCCGAAATTCAATCCTCTTCCTGATTATTTTCTTTGTACTTGGTTTAATCTCCCTTTTTAATACTAAAAGTGCGGCCCCAAAAGAAAAATATGAAACTCTATACCATTAATACAGGTAATTTCAAGCTTGACGGCGGCGCCATGTTTGGCGTGGTCCCAAAAGTAATTTGGAACAAACTTAACCCGGCAGATGAAAATAATCTCTGTCCCTGGGCTATGCGATGCATGCTGATTGAGGATGACAACAAATTAATACTCATTGATAATGGTGTTGGTGATAAGCAGGACGAAAAATTCTTCGGTCATTATCATTTGCATGGAAACGACAGCCTTGAAAAATCGTTGAAGCAACTTGGGTTTCATCATACTGATATTACTGATGTTGTACTTACCCACCTGCATTTTGATCATTGTGGCGGATCCATCACCAGGAAGGACAACAAACTCGTTCCGGCTTTTCCAAAAGCTCATTATTGGAGTAATGAGCGGCACTGGCAATGGGCAACAGAACCTAACGACCGCGAAAAAGCATCTTTCCTTAAAGAAAATATATTACCCATCAAGGAAAGTGGTCAACTACAAATGGTACGAATACCTCCAACCGGCAATGCCTACTTCACCGATTCCATTAGCATGAGATATGTTCATGGCCATACAGATGCGATGATGCTTCCACAGATTACATACAAAGGGAAGACCATTGTTTTCATGGCAGATCTTATTCCGGCAGTAGCTCATTTGCCGATCCCTTATGTAATGGCTTATGATATGTTCCCACTAACAAGCCTGCTGGAAAAAAAATCATTTCTTCAGGAGGCACTTGAAAAAGATTATATCCTTTTCTTTGAACATGATCCGTTGTACGAGTGCTGCACACTCCAGCAAACTGAAAGAGGCATAAGAATGAAAGAATCTTTTAAACTTTCAGATGTCTGAAAAAGGGATCCATCTAGCGAACACTAAGGAGGGAAGAAATAGGGTAACGGAGATTTTTGTAAGACATCATATCTACTTTAACACTGCCAACAGTAATTGGACTCTCTATCCGGAGGGGAATATGATTCGGGTCATCTGATACCCAAACGGCCATTTTCTCGCCGCCTTCAAAAATAGTTCCCTTAATTAGCATTGGCTTGAACTTGATAGCCCTGAACTTTCCATAACGCGTTTTAATGATCTCTTTACCCATGTAACGGATATAAAGATTATACACTTCATCATCCAGAAACATGTTGAAAGGAATTTTATCGCCTGGCTTGTATTTATTGAAATCAATATTGCGGGCATAATAGATCGAACTCAGTACATCCTGTATACAGGGAGGAACTTTATACGTACCATGTTGAGACACCGCTTCATTTTTTGAATGATCAAAATTGATGTTCTCATATTTTTTATAGCCGCCTTCATCTACATTTCTGATAAATTTATAGGGCCTTAAAGTACCTGTATCAATAAAAGATTCATACCTGTCGCGAACTTTAAATATCCAGTCATATTTAGGATTTGAGTTGCCAATGCCAATGATATTATAAACAGGCTTATTATTGAGATTTGTCCGGTTTACCGTAAATGAAGCATCCCCGGCATCTACAAAAAAACCGACGACACTATAAAATACCTTAAAAGTGATATTTTCTCCGTGAGAAAAAGTAGTATTTACGATTCCACAAAAATCTGTACCTGCACTCAGCTGGATAGAAGAGAAAGCCAATAATAACAGGAGTATAAACTTCTTCATGTAAAGTTGATGGTGTATCACAGATCAAAGCTATAAAAATGATCCGTCCTTTAAAGATAAACATCATTTTTAAGACAATATTCACCTATCGAATATTATGCCACTCATTTGAATATCCTAATACCCAAAATAAACAGGCTGCCAGCCAGCGCCGGTAATACCAGATTTATCAGCCAGATACCGGTTGCAGCCGCATAAATACCCAATATATTACCACTGAAAAGACCAAATAGCATAATGCTGTATTCCCATCGCAATCCCAGCTCGAGCAACGCAATGGTTGGCAATGTTGCCAACAAAAGGAACAAAACACTTACTGTCCAGAAGCCTGACCACCAACCCATTTCAACCTGCATC
Organism: Sphingobacteriales bacterium; assembly: GCA_024640465.1. Classification (GTDB taxonomy): domain Bacteria; phylum Bacteroidota; class Bacteroidia; order Chitinophagales; family Chitinophagaceae; genus Pollutibacter. The sequence goes on from JAHEEX010000009.1 coordinate 9,174, forward strand.
ATTTGAAGCATCAGGTTGTATTGTATGATAAAAACAAGAAACCTAAGGAAAGACAGAATCATAACGTTTAACAAAATAGTAACATTCATTTCACTGAGTACGTCAATATGTCTTGAATAAATCTGAACCCCCGGTAATTTTTCAAATAGCTTTACCAGCAAACCCAGTTTGAAATAAATAATACATCCTGCTATGGCAATGAAAAAAACCAGGACCTCTAAAACGGTTATCCATACATGTAATGAACTGAATTCCACTGAGGCAGTTATTTTATCAGATAAAAAGAATAACCCTACGCCTCCAAGAATAAGTGTTACCAGTAATTGTGAAAAACTACCCGCCAATGTGAGTGAAACAGCCCTTACGCGTTTCCCATCAGGGATAAACAATACCCTTCCGCCATATTCACCGATCCTGTTTGGCGTATTCAGCGCAAATGCCAGCCCGGATAAGATGGCTTTGAATGCTTCTCCAAAACTAATCTTATGAAGGTGCCTGAGCAGTAACTGCCATTTAAGTGTTTCCAGCCCCCAGTTAACAAACATCAAGAGAATAGTGGCGATTAGTTTCCAGGCTTCGGTGCCTGTAAGCGCCTGCCTGATCTCCATTAAGTGCTTCTCCAGGTTAGGTTGCCTGGTAACCTGGCGATAGACCGACCAGCTCAACCAGCAGAAGAGAATGGGTCCCAGGAAGTAGTTGAGGAATATTTTGATATTTTTGTTCAGTAGCGCAGATTTATCGCTTCAAAAATACTCACCTATTGCAAGAAAAATCGAAAATTATTCTGGGCATCGACCCGGGTACTGTGATAATGGGTTACAGTCTTTTAGAAGTATGTGGTCCAAGACTCAAAATGATAGCCATGAATTCTGTAAAGCTCAATGGACGTAAAGATATGTTCGAAAGGCTTCGGATCATTCACCAGACCATCCAGGAAATCATTGTGGAACACAGGCCCCATGAATTGGCCATTGAAGCCCCCTTTTTTGGAAAGAATGTACAAAGCATGCTCAAACTTGGCCGGGCCCAGGGAGTAGCCATTGCCGTTGCCATGCAATGCGGACTGCCGGTTACTGAATATTCCCCAAAAAAAGTGAAACAGGCTATTACCGGAAATGGCAATGCGACTAAGGAAGTCGTATGGGAAATGCTTCAGCGCATACTTTCGGTAACGGGTAAAGGAAAAAATTTCGACGCTTCTGATGCGCTGGCAGTGGCGTTATGCCATCACTTCAATCAAAGTTCAGTAAAGCCCTCACCAATACAGGGAAAAAAGAAAAAAGGATGGGAGGATTTTATCCGTGAGAATCCTCACCGCATTTCATAAAGTTTACACAAGATCCTTTTTCTTGAACAGGAATAATGCCGCAGGTATCAGCAAGGCTAACTCTGCAAATTGAAATGCACCGGTCCAAACATCCAGTATCAGCTTCAACACAACAAATACCAGGAACAACCATAATCCCCATTTTTCCATGGACCATAACCCTGCCAGCGCCGCAAACATGAGGATGATCAAAAAAACATTTACAGCTGGATAGTAGATCCCAAAAGGGGCATAGGCACCTGTAAATGCATATATTACATTAAATAACCCCAGAGCAAAGAGGATGGATATGGTAACCGTCATTACAGCCGGTCTTTGTTTTGTCGTCATGTTATTACTTGATGTTTGCACAAATCTTTTCCTGCACAGATTTCATTTTTTCTGGCGACAATTTCAGTTTCGGCCTTGTGAAGTTTAGATCATCTGCATTATTTATAGGCACAAGGTGTAGATGTGCATGTGGAACTTCCAGTCCGATAACGGCAATACCACATCGTTTACAAGGTACAGACTGTTGGATGGCGAGTGCAAGGGGCCGGGCAAAAACCAGCAATTCTTCCAGGTATTTTTCCGGGAGGTCGAAAATATAATCCGTTTCCAGTTTGGGTACCACAAGTGTATGCCCGGGGCAGAGAGGTGAAATATCCAGAAATGCATAAAACTGCTCATTTTCTGCAATCTTGTAGGATGGGATTTCTCCACTGATTATCCTTGAAAAAACGGTTGGCATGATCGGTAGCTTTGCCGTAAAGTTACAGGTGATTACTTGTAAATGAATGCATAATTTCTATTCCGGGAATTGCTACAATCAGGCAGTGATTTTATCAATCTGGAATTTCAATAAACCATTCGGCGCCTGGATCTCTGCAATCTCGCCGGGCTTTTTCCCCATCAGCCCTTTGCCAATAGGAGATGTGATGGATATCTTACCCAGTTTGAGGTCTGCTTCCTTTTCAGAAACAATCTGGTAGGTCATGGATTTCTTTGTAGCCAGGTTGGTAATGGTTACATGTGTTAGTATTGAAACTTTACTTGTATCAATATTGGATGCATCGAGTATCCTGGCAGTGGCCAACTCACTTTCATAACGTTTGATCCTTGCTTCCAGTAATCCCTGGGCCTCTTTGGCAGCGTCATACTCGGCATTTTCTTTCAAATCGCCTTTTTCCCTTGCTTCTGCAATGGCCTTTGATGCGGCTGGCCGATCAATGGTTTTCATACGCTGTAATTCTGCTTTCATCTGCTCCAGGGTTTCCCTGGAAACATATATGATATCGCTCATATTATCCTCCGTCGTTTAAGCCCATTAAGGCGTAAGACAAAAAAAGCGCAACGCCCCAGGATTACTGAAGCGTTGCGATTGAAGCAAAAATAATAAAAAAAATGTATTTAGAAAAAGGTACTAAAAACCATACCTGGCAAATGCAGTACGATAATAGATTTTTCCCTCTTTATTGAATCTCCAGTTTTCCTGGTATAAGGTTGAATCTGCCTTACCATTATTACGAACAACCCTTTCTTTAAACCAAACGGAAACAAAATCAAGGTCTTTTTCATCACTCCTTAATGAAACAAACGTAAGAAATTCCTCATTCAGAGATTTAAACTGGGAACGGAAGTTGCTTACTTTTTTTACAAATTCTGCGGAAGGACCATTGAATTTTTTTTCATCAAATGCTACTGAAGTTACCGTTTCGGCAAAATAAGGTAACAATAAAGAATCAACAGATTTGCCCGCTTCCAGGATCTTATACATTTCCATTACCTTAACCGTATTTTGCGGATTTCCCAGTTTTAGATCAGTTGCAAGTGTTGCCTGGAAGGGATAATTAACTACTGGCTCTACAGTATCAGTTACAGTTTTAAACTCTGTTACCGGTGCAGGTTTTTCAGCTTCTTTGCAGGAAAAAAGAAGTGACAGTGATAATGAAACGAATAGTAATTTTTTCATGGTTGAATTTCTTTTATAAAAAATTGAGTTACTAAAATAGCAAAAAAAACTGAAGATGCGTATACGCTGATTGCCAATAAAAAAGAATTAAAGCATAAACATTTGATTTCAAGCCGATGTATATTTTAAAAAGCGCATTACAATAAAGCAAGTTTTTGCAAAAGAACTTTAGACATCCCAAGGAACGCTTCATGACTATACCCTGCAATATGTGGCGTGATGATCACTCTTGGATCAGCCAGTAAAACATCCAGCATTTCTTTTTCTGCCGATGAATATGCCCCGAGGTTTTCATTTTCCAAAACATCAAGGGCCGCACCGGCAATTTTATCTTCCTTAAGTGCCCGGATAACAGCTGCTGTATCATGCACTTTTCCCCTGCATGTATTTATAAAATAGGGTTTACGTTCCAGGCTTCTGAAGAATTCATCATTGGCGAGGTGAAACGTTTCGGTTGTTAAAGGAAGGTGAAGACTGATTACATCAGCATAACGAGCAATCTGTTCCAGGCCTGCCTCCCTGATATACCCGGCAGCATAACCAAATTTATATTTATCATATGCCAGCACGGTAACATCAAAAGGTGCAAGCAAACGGGCAAAACTACTCCCGGTATGCCCGTAACCAAGTAGCCCAACTGTTTTACCACTTAGCTCGGTTCCACGATTTGGATCACGCAGCCATTTTCCGGAAGCTACTTCACGGGAAGATGAATTAACCTTATGCATCATCGATAATAACATTCCAAGGGCCTGTTCTGCCACCGAGTTCCTGTTTCCTTCCGGGCTGCTCTCGCATTGAATGCCGCGGGACCTGGCAAATTCAGTATCAATCAGTTCCATCCCACTTCCCAGCCTTCCGATCCATTTAAGATTAATGGCTTTTGTAATTAATGACGCATCAACTTTAAGGCGGGTTGTTACAACCAAACCCGTACAGTCTGCTATTTTTTCACTCAGCTCTTCATAGGTAATTAATGGCAGATAAAGCACTTCAAAACCTTTTGTTTCAAGTGTTTCCTTTAAAAAAGGATGTGCCTTCGCCGTTATGATCACTGTAGGTCTCATCCCATCCTGGGTATTAAGGATACATATTCTTCCACTGATAATTGTTCTGCCCGGCGTGTAAAAATCGGGTCACTTAGTTCTGCGGCCGGAAAAAGCGCTTTTAGCGGATTACGCAATTGTTTTCTCCTCTGGCTAAAAGCTGCTTTTACAAGAATCAGCAACTTTCGATAATCCTTTATGTTATGTGGATTATGCATGTTCTTCAGGCTGATCACCCCACTCTTTACTTTGGGCGGAGGGTTAAAACAATCTTCATCTACATCAAAAAGATAATCTACTTTGAAATAAGCCTGTAGCATTACACTCAGAATCCCGTAATCTTTATTACCTGGCCTGGAAGCTATCCGAACAGCTACCTCTTTTTGAAACATACCAATAACCCTGTCCGTCATATCCCTCCACTCCAATACCCGAAACATTATTTGTGTTGAAATATTATAAGGAAAATTTCCGATCAGGGTAAATTTTTCCTGGAATGGGGGCTCTACCTCCAGGATACTGCCTTCGATAATTTTATTTTTAAGCTCAGGATAGTGATCCTGCAGGTAAACAACTTTTTCATGGTCCAGTTCCACAGCCTTAAAATCGATACCGGGTATCCCTATCAGATATTTTGTGAGCGCACCACCACCTGGTCCAACTTCCAAAAGCCTTTGAAACGATTCCTCCTCCAATACGGCAATGATCCTGCGACAAATGGTTTCATCTTTCAGAAAATGCTGGCCCAGAGATTTTTTTAAGGTATACATCCGGCCTCAAAAATACAGGAAACATCGCCGTTTTCCTTGTAACTTTACCCGCTAAAACGAAAAGTTCACATGAACGCTCCCCAAATCAGACCAATAATTGGCATCAGCCTCGGCGATATAAACGGTATAGGACCGGAAATCATCATTAAAACATTTTCCGACCAACGGATAACGGAGTTCTGTACCCCGGTGATCTTTGGTTCAAACAAGGTGATCAATTTCTATCGCAAATCATTGCCCGACTATAACCTGAACTTCAATAATGCTAAAGATTTACAGAAACTAAACCCCAAACAGGTAAATATCTTTAGCTGCTGGGAAGAAGAGATCAATATAACACCCGGCCAAATGAATGAAACTGGTGGTAAGTACGCCATTTTATCTTTACAGGCAGCCGTCCAGGCACTAAAAGAGAATAAAATTCACGGTTTGGTGACAGCCCCTTTTCATAAGAAAAATGTACAAAGCACCGATTTTCCATTCACTGGTCATACCCCATATTTACAACAGGCCTTTGGTGTACAGGATGTATTAATGTTAATGGTTGCGCAGAATATGCGCATCGGGTTGCTTACGGAACATGTGCCTATTGCGGAAGTAGCCAAACACATTACCAAAGAAAAGATTCACAGTAAACTGCGTATCCTCAAAGAAAGCCTGAAAAAAGATTTTGGAATCGATAAACCACGTATCGCAGTCCTGGGACTTAACCCACATGCCGGAGATGAAGGATTGGTTGGAAAAGAAGAAGTAGATATCATCCGGCCAGCCATAATTGAAGCCAGGAAAAATGATCTGCTCGTTTTCGGGCCTTATAGTGCCGATGCTTTTTTTGCACAAGGAAACCATGATAAATTTGACGCAGTGCTGGCCATGTACCACGACCAGGGACTGATTCCTTTTAAATCCCTTGCACTGGGCGAAGGGGTGAATTATACGGCAGGGCTATCCGGCATCCGCACTTCCCCAGACCATGGTACGGCAATGGATATCGCAGGAAAAGATAGAGCTGATGAGTCCTCTTTCCGAGAAGCAGTTTTTGCTTCGATTGATATTTTTAATCAGAGAATGGGATATGCAGAAGCCAGGCGAAATCCATTACGCAAAATTGCAGCCCAGGTAGTGGCGAAAATGGAAGATGAAAGAATTGAGGAAGAATAAACTAAAGTGGAAAGTTGAAAGTCGAAAATCGAAAGTAAAACAACCGTTTATTTAAAAACAGCATCAGAAAAACCCTGGTTAATCTGGTATGACTGATAAGTGATCTCGACTTTCCCTTTTTTATTTTTAAGTGCTTCCTCTTTACTAACAGGTTTTTCCCCGGCTTCATATTCAAAAGTTACCCCTTTAGGTAACTTATAATCCTTAGTATTAAAAGTTACCATTACTTTATCTGGCAGCCCCCATTGTGCAAATTTTCCATACTGCATTTCCATCTGGTATGTACCATTCTCACGGGTAGTAGTAACCGCTTTTTTTATCAGCAGGGCTTTTTCATCAATGTATAAAGTAGAAAGTATGATGTCTGACTCTTCACCAGACGGTAATAACTTTATAACCTTCAGTTTAAACCCGCCTACCTCTGCTTCTCCGGCATCAATGGCAACATATTCCCCTGTAGTCATTAGAGCATTAAGGTTAACACTTACGCCACCCTTTGGCAGCAATGAAATTCCACCATCTTTTTTAATACGAAACTGATCAGGCTTTTTATAATAAACATTGACCTTTGAAACTGGAATCTTCAAAAAACTTACATCTGTTTTCAAATTTCCTGTGGCCTTATAATCCTTTACCACATCCATCTTAACCCTGATTTTTTTTAACAACTCTGTTACATCCTGTGCAGCCATTTGGGAACAGGTTAACAGAAAAGAAAATAAAAGGAATAGGAGTCTTGTCATTTGAGGTAAAATTAAAACAGCATACCAGTCAGTTTCACCTGAATTTCAGGTCGATATGGTATTCACAAGAACATTAACAATTAGCAGTCAAAAGAGTTCTCTTGTCTGTCTACATTTACAGAAAGGCATCTGATTCACGATATGCCTTTATCAGTGCGATTTCCCCTTCTTTACCTTTTTGTGCATTTCCATGTTCCATACCCAGGATTCCCTTATACCCCTTTGAATAAATATGCCTGAAGATATTGTGGTAATTCATTTCGCCTGTAGTAGGTTCATTCCTTCCAGGGTTATCCCCAATTTGTAAATATCCTATCTCATCCCAGCATCGGTCAATGTTGTCTATAATATTACCCTCATTCCGCTGCATATGATACATATCAAAAAGGATTTTACAGGAAGGGTTTTTCACTGCTTTACAAATCATATAAGTTTGGGTGGAATGCCTGAGAAACAGATCCGGGTTATCGCTTAACGGCTCCAATACCATTACCAATCCACCGGCTTCTAAAATATCTGCCCCCTTGCGCAGGGCATCAATTACATTGGCCGTTTGCATATCGGCCGGAAGGCTTCGCTCAAAATTGCCAGGTACTACCGTGGCCCATTTTGCCCTGCAACGTTTGGCCACTTCAACAGCTTCTTTACAATCCCTGATCATTTTTTCGGTCCATTCAGTTTTACCAGTGGTAAGTGAAGTTTTCCAATGCCAGCTGTCTGATGTAATAACAAATACGCCCATCCTCATCCCCAGTGTATCCAGGGTTTTTCCTATGCGTTCCTGTTCCTGTGGTGTTCGGCTCATCATTCCATTATCTTCAATTGACCTGAATCCCTGGTCATGCGCAAATTTTATCTGGTCTGTAAAATCTTTCCCGGCATTGTTAGCAAACATGCCTTCGTGAATGGCATAATTGAGATTGAATGGTTTGTCCGCATATGAACCCTGGTTATTGCCAGCCCTTAATGCCAAACTGGAAGAAATTAAAGCCGCTCCGGCGAGGCTTCCTTTCTGCAAAAATGTTCTGCGTTCCATAATGAAAAAGATTTGATTACAATTTAGGATAAAAAATGGGGTTTGATAAGATTACAAAAAACTTGGACTGCTATTTTTTTATGCCCTCCTAAAAATCAATTATACTTGTAGATAAAAAAGTTACCATTGAATAAGCCCTATTCTTTTTTGGTTTGTATACTGCTTGTAATGCTTGTATCTAAAGTCTATACACAAGTCAAAGACTTTTCTGTGTATGAGGCTCCGGTTCCGGGTTCAGCATTTACTATAAAAATGATTCCTGTTCAAGGCGGAACTTTCAAAATTGGAAATTACATGGCAACAGGAAAAAATCCTGTTGAAACCAAACAGGTAACACTTTCAGACTTTTGGATGGGCGCATTTGAAATCACACATGACCAGTTTGGTATATTCTATAAAGATGAATCAGTTACCCAGGGTTCAAAAACAGACGCCATTACTAGACCTACAGCTCAATATATCGATCTCAGTTGGAATATGGGTAAAGAAGGCGGTTTCCCTGTAAACAGCCTCAGCCAGGATGCAGCCCTGATGTTCTGCAGATGGCTGTACCAGAAAACCGGGATTTTTTACAGGCTGCCTACAGAAGCTGAATGGGAATATGCATGCAGGGCCGGTACAAATACACTCTATCCATTTGGCAATGATGCGAAATTGCTGGATGACCATGCCTGGTATCAAAAAAACAGTAAAAATAAGTATCAAAAAGTTGGCTTAAAAAAACCTAATCCCTGGGGGTTTTATGATATGCTGGGAAATGTTTGTGAATGGACCTTAGATCAGTATGATGACAATTATTTCAATCTGATTGGCAAACAACCGGTTGATCCTGTAATACCTCCTGGAAGTCGTTATCCAAGGAGTTTAAGAGGTGGGTCGTATCTCGACCCTGCACCACAATTGGCAAATGGTTACCGTTTTGAATCAGAACCATCCTGGAACAAAAGAGATCCGCAAGTTCCAAAAAGCCGCTGGTGGCTGACTGACGCGCCGTTTGTAGGATTCAGGATTCTTTGCCCCCGTAAACAACCATCAGCTGAAGAAGCTGACAAATTTTATTCGTTGTACCTGGGAAAATAATTTTTAACTTCCGGTAATTTAATAGAAGCAGAATACACTCATGATATATAAAGGCCAATGAAGGCCAAAGAGATTTAAGAGAATATAAAAAATACTTACCCATTCATACAATGTTTTTTTTTAACATCATGATCCTTTAAATAATAATTTCTTTTTTATGAACGATTCTTCCAAACCTACACGCCGCGATTTTGTCAGGCAAAGCAGTCTGCTCGCCGGGGGCCTTGTAGCCAGTCCGCTTTTGTCAAAAGCTAATTTCTTTTCAGGTGCAGATGACACTATCAAAATTGCCCTTATAGGATGTGGTGGCCGGGGCACAGGCGCTGCCATGCAGGCATTGCTTACAAAACAAAATGTGAAACTGGTTGCCATGGCGGATGCATTTCGCGACAGGCTGGATGATTGTTATAAAGCACTTAATTCAGATGACTTGTCTGACTGGTCTGGCGTAAAAGGCAATGTAAAAAATAAGATAGATGTGCCCGAAGAAAGAAAATTCACCGGTTTTGATGGTTATTTAAAGGCCATTCCCCTTGCCGATGTTGTAATCCTTACCACGCCTCCGGGCTTTCGGCCAATCCATTTTGAAGAAGCTGTAAAACAAAACAAACACATCTTCATGGAAAAACCAGTTGCCACCGATCCCGCGGGAATTAAAAGAGTACTGGTTGCGGCGGAAGAAGCCAAAAAGAAAAAATTGAATGTAGTTGTTGGTTTACAACGCCATTATCAGAATTCATACAAAGAATTATATAAAAGAAAAGATTTGATTGGCGACATCACGTCTGCACAGGCCTGGTGGAACAATGATGGGGTTTGGGTGAATCCAAGAAAAGAGGGACAAACAGAAATGGAATACCAGATGCGTAACTGGTATTATTTTGTATGGCTTTGCGGCGACCACATAGTGGAACAACATATTCATAATATTGATGTTGTGAACTGGTTCAAAAACGGCTATCCGGTGAAGGCGCAGGGTATGGGTGGACGTGAGGTGAGAAAAGGAAAAGAATACGGAGAGATATTTGATCATCACTATGTGGAATTTCAATATGCAGATGGTTCAATTCTTAACAGTCAATGCCGGCATATAAAAAATACCATGTCGAAAGTGGATGAATTACTCATTGGAACCAAAGGCAAGATCTTCTGCGGCAATGCAAATATTGTAGACCATAGAGGAAACGTTTTATACCAGTTTGATAAAAAAACAGAAAACAACCCATACCAGACAGAACATGACGAGTTATTTGCAGCAATAGCTAAAGGAGAATATAAATTTTCGGATGCTGAAAATGGCGCCAAAAGCACTATGACAGCCATCTTTGGAAGAATGGCAACATATTCCGGACAAGTTCTGGATTGGGATAAAGTGCTTAATTCGGGACTGGACCTTCATCCTAAAACCTACGATTTTGCAGCTGCACCACCAGTGCTGCCAGGGCCGGATGGATTTTACAAAATCGCCACACCGGGTATTACTAAATATGCCTGATCCGTTTTATATAACCGCAAAGAAATAAGAAAATATTGTTTTGTTTTCTTATTTCTTTGCGGTTATTTTTTTTAAGACAAATTATCATCGCCATCGTGAAGCCATGGTTCGTGTCCTCTCGAACCATCATCATTAACATTTCGTTTTCCGCTTCGTGAAGACACGAACCGGGGCATCCCGATAATCAAATACCAAACCTTGAATCTTTTCGATAATTTATTTTAAGACAAAATATCTTTCCGGTTAAATATATAAACAGAAGCTCCCAGAAAAATAACAATATGGGCCGCTAATATTCCTGCTGATCGAAGTACTGCAGGGAGGTTCTCCACTGACCCTACGATCTGTTCGTTATTACTGTTTACCTGGACGTCAAAAAAGCCCTTCCAGCCTAACATATGTGATGTGAACAGATAAGGCTTTACGGCATTAAATATGGGAAGGTTGAGTGTGTTCAAAATGGTAAAGACAATGATTATACTCATGCACGCCATAATTGGTCCGATTGAATTTTCGGCAAAAATACTCAGGAAAAATGCCAGCGATGCCACAGTTAGCATTGCCAGTGCAGCGAAACCAAAAGCAGCCACATAACGCCAAAGGGTATCCGATTGTAAAATTTGTGTGACCACTTCACTCTTCATGATGATCATGTCATCTGCCCCAAAAATCAACATTGAAAGGAACAGCGCCCACACTGCCATCCAGATAAGCAGGGCGAGTGTATAAACAGCAGATGCCAGGAATTTACTGATAATAAGTTTTGTCCTGCTTACCGGCTTTGATACGAGCAATCGAAGTGTACCCATATTGGCCTCACCGGAAATCATATCGCCAGCCACCAGGGCAATAAGCAAGGGCACATGGATCAGCAAGGTCTGTAAAATGATATATGCCAGCAGGTACCCATTGAGGATTTTCCCTTCCACATTAAATGAATCAGATAATGTCTGCATCCCAAATTTAATATAGGTTTCCCCATCAACATAAAAGCCCAGTTGAATTAATCCTACGATCGCTGCTATTGCAGCAAATGCGATATAGGTCCGGGGCTTATGGAAAATTTTAAACAGTTCAATTTGTACCAGTTTCCACATGTGCTTTTTCCTTTGTAAGTGAGAGAAAATATTCTTCCAATGAATTAACCGGCTTTAATGATATTACCTGAACGTCCATTTCCACCAGCTGCCTGACCAACATAGGAATCTCATCCCTGGAAATATCCAAAATCAGTTTTCCGGAGTATGCAGATTTCCTGAGGTGCTCATTCCAAAAGGTTGTTTCCAGTTTTGTCCTACAGTCAATATTATCAGTGGTTTCAATTTCCAATACAAGTTTTGCAGGATCCACAAGTTCGCGAACTGACCCTTCAATAATTTTTTTCCCTTTATCTATTATAAGGATCCTGTTTGCAATCTGTTCCATTTCCCCCAGCAAATGGGAAGAAACAAGAAATGTTTTCTGTTGATCCATGCTAAGCATCTGGATCAGGTTTCTGATATCAGCTATACCCTGTGGATCAAGACCGTTGGTTGGCTCATCGAGGATGATGAGGTCCGGATCATGCACCAGGGAAACGGCAATGCCTAACCGTTGTTTCATGCCCTGTGAGTAGGTTCGTACTTTGTCACCTCCCCTATCCTCTAACCCAACCTGGCCTAACTTAATGGCCAACTCTCTACGGGTGAACGACTTACCACTAAGCCTGGCAAACAAAGAGAGATTATCCAGTCCACTCAGGTATTTATACAGGTCAGGTTTTTCAATAACAGCACCAACTTTACCCAATATCTCATTACGGCTTTGATTAAGGTCTTTACCGAAAATTTTTATCTGGCCACCAGTGGGTCGAATAAGTGTTAACAGCATACGGATAGTAGTTGATTTTCCTGCGCCGTTCTGGCCCAGGAAACCAAAAACATCGCCTTTAAATACAGAAAAGGATAATCGATCAACAACCGTAATTCCAGAAAACTGCTTAGATAAATCCTTCACTTCTATGATCTTATGCATACAGAGGGGGTGAATTATGCTGTTATAACAAAAATAAGGGTTAGAGGTTTTGTAAATCAATTCATTAGGAGAGATAAAAAAATATTTTACGTAAAACGCTTGCAAATGTGCCCACCTGTGTATTAGCTTTGTTTCATAATCCACCCTAATAAGTTTTCCTTCTCTGGGTTATCCTCCGATTAACTACACTTCTATCCATTTCCAAAGACCATCTCAAAACGTCTTAACAACCACAGTATAACAAATCCAGGTTCCGGTCTAAACCAATGCTTATTCTCGTTTTTTACAACTTTCTCCAAATCGCCTGAAAACCGCCCAATCCTCGAACAACCGCGATTTACCACCTCTTAACCACAAAAGATGAAAAAGTTGTTACCTATTAACGGGTTTATGTACCTGTTGATATTTACCCTCACAAGCGGAGCCTTCAATAAGGTTTCAGCGCAATGTATCGCTCCTTCTTTAACTTTTGAAAATCCCGTACTTGTATCAGGTACAAACGGCAAGGTTGGAGCCACTTACAAATTCCCTTTTGTTACAACTACAGCAGACGCATATATCAGAATTGATAGTATAGTTGGCGGAGCTTCATTATTAAACATAGATATTACCAGTACAGGATACCAGCACGCCTGGCAACCGGTTGTTGATGGACCTTCCACTCCTGCAGGAAGCAAGTATTATATACGTTGGAATATTTCATTCAAAAATGCAGGGACCAATGAAAATACATCAATCGGTTGTCTGAATTTATCTGCCATTGATGTAGATGGTGATAATGTACGTATGCGCGAATATGTTGAAGCTTTTAACTGTGTTCAGCATACTCATCCTTATCCATCAGTCCTTGAAATCAACATGATGAATACCAGTTCAGGTATGTGCACCATGGCAATGGGACAGGTTGCCAACAAACCAAACATTGATACCAATGCAAACGATACCCGGATAAATTTTGATTTTGGCACTACCAATTCGGTTTCATTCGTAACAGGTGCGATGGTTGATAACAATTCAACAGGAGCTGCTGCTACAGATCGCCACTTTAGCCTGTATTTTAAAAATTTCAGCAATGTGTCAACATTACCAGTTCGCTTATTGAGCTTTTCAGGAAGGGCAATAAGTAATAATAGTGTTCAGGTGAGCTGGGTAACAGAACTGGAAGTGAATAACAAACAATTTGAAATTCAACGCAGCTTTGACGGTAAGGATTTTCAGACAGTAGCCATTGCATTTAGTTTGGAAGGCACCGGAACTAAAGCCTATAAAATAACAGATAAGATTCCGTCAGGTTCGCCTTCAAAAGTTTACTACAGGATCAAACAAATTGATATTGATGATAAGTATTCGATAAGCAAAATCATTTTGATCAGCATGGAAGAAAGTAATAACATGTTCATTAAGCTTTCACCAAACCCTGTTGAAAATGAATTTACATTAACACTTGAAAATAGCAGTACTCCGTTAACATCGATAAGGATTGTGGATATGTCGGGCAGGGAAATTTTCAGGAAAAGCCTCGCCGGTTTGAATACCAATATGCACCGACTGGATGCCAGGCAGGCCAATATGCAAAAGCCGGGCATGTACATTGCGGAATTGCTCTTTGCCGATGGCAGTCATACAACACAAAAGATGATTAAAAGATAATTTTCAAAATACTTTTTTAGAGGTTGTGAATCTTAACGGGGCCTCTTTTCCTGGAGGCCCCCTTTTTAAAAAAGTAGAAAGTGAAAAGTGGAAAGTGATAATATAAAATGTAAAAATCAATTTCAGAATATGCAATAACTGGTTTTTAGTGCTTTTTCCAATCCATACTTTCTGATAAACCATATCCAAGAAGATATTTCAATTCCATTGATGGCCAGCGGCCTTTTAGACCTTACATTTTTTAATTTAAAAATCTTGGAATTATGGAAACTTCATTTTTTGCCCGCGTCGGTCGTCTTAGTGGAATCATTATTATGGCAATGATCCTGCTTACGAGTATTAATGCTAAAATATTTAAAACCCCTATCGAGCCCTTTACAGTTAAGTCTGAGGCTTCTGTTGAAACCAACTCTCAATTGCTTGGATTCCGCGGCGAAAGTAACCGCCAGAAAAAAGTTGTACTGAAATGGAATGTTGCTTCCCCTGAATTATTTACCTATAATATAGAAAAAAGCAGGGACGGTGAAAACTTTACAGCTATTCAAACAAGCGGTATCCAACAGGATAAGGACAATAGCTTCTACTGGACAGATAATTATCCTAAGGCAACTAATTGTTACCGCCTGAGGATGACAGATGCTTCCGGAAAAAGCAGCTATTCTAAAACACTTGTAATAGAAACTTTTAAAAGCGGCGATGTTGAACTGGTTTGCGCTACCCCACAGGTATCTTTGAATGATATCCAGGTTGATGTTCAAATGAAAGAATACGGATATGTAAACCTGCACATCACCAATGATAAAGGTGAAATCATTTTGCAACAAAGAGAGAAATGTAAAACAGGTATCAACCAATACCTGATCAACGGCAGCCATGACCTTAAACCGGGAGACTACTTTTTAAAAGTAGTGGTGAATGGTACAGACAGGATGCTGGTTCATCTGATAAAGGAGTAATTAAGTTTAGTTTTATTTCAAAATAAAGAGGCACTTTACCAAAATGTAAAGTGCCTCTTTATTTTACTTAGATGATAAAGGATTAAACCAACTATTTACCTGCAGATAAATATGTCTGCAGGTTTTTGACATACTGATCAAATGCTTTAATGCCGGCCTGCGTTATTTTACAAATAGTTTGCGGATAATTATCTTTAAACTGTTTTATGATATCGATATATCCGGCTTCACGGAGTTTTTGTAACTGAACACTCAGGTTTCCGGCGGTGGCACCGGTCTTATCTTTCAGGAATGTAAATTCAGCCTCCTTCACACCAATAAGCAATGATACAACAGCCAGGCGAAGCTGCGAATGTAAGACAGGATCCAGTTCTTTGAATTCACTCATAAGTTAACCTGCTCGCCGGAAGTTAAGGAATCTGATTTACCATATTTAATAAGCGCTATATGTCCCGGCACTAAATAACCCATTGCAACACAAAATGCATGAACCAATAAAACTTCTGCTCCAAGTTTTTCCTTGAAATAAAAAATTGTAAAGGCTCCGGTCCAGTTGATTAATGCACCTATGATTAGTAAGCGGTACCTGAATGCAGAACCATGTATAAACATCCAGAAACCATACAACAATAATAAATACCCGAAATTTAGGCCGGCATTATTCAAATCCAATTGACTGTTCCCATAAACCATTATTGCAAGGCTAATAAAAAAGGCAACCCCAATTTTATTAACCAGTTCGTTAGTATATGTTTTAACCTTAATA
Source organism: Sphingobacteriales bacterium (assembly GCA_024640465.1). Taxonomy (GTDB): domain Bacteria; phylum Bacteroidota; class Bacteroidia; order Chitinophagales; family Chitinophagaceae; genus Pollutibacter. The sequence goes on from JAHEEX010000009.1 coordinate 25,168, forward strand.
ACAGGCTTCACAAAATATTTTCTCAAAAATTGTTCATAAACAACCACCATGGCAGCTGATATTCCAAATACCTGCCACACGAGGGTTCCTTCATGAATATCTGCCTTAATTAATCCATAATGTACAATACTTGCAAGGAATAATAACCAGCCCCACAATATCCAGCCTCGTCCACTATCTCTTTCCGCTGCCCTGGCCCGGCCAATCATTTGTTCTATTAACCGAAGGCTTTCCTCACCGCTAAACGAAGTGGTTTCCTTTTTCATGGATTTTCAGTTTGATAACGTTTACGCAAAAGATAACCAGGGATAATCCAGGCTATTATAACAGAAATTCCAAAAAATAATATCTGAAATTCGTATGGGATATACACTGCGATCAGGGCCAAAATCCAACATCCGATCCCACCCAATACAAGAGATGGAAATCGCAATATTTTACCAGACAAAAATGTCGGCATGCCATAAAGTGCCAAAATAAAAGGATTCATTAATCTAAAATTATTATTACCGGTTTGAGATGAAGAAATTAAGATAATAAAAAGCAAAAGGATACCAAATACAATCCATACATAAGATACTATTTCACTTGTATATGTTTTTACCTTTACTTTCTTTCGGTTTTTGTACAAATAAAAAAACTGGTAAATAACTGCCAGCCAGGTTAACATCCAAACAAGATAATGTTGTGGATAATCCAAAAAACGGATGAGGATAAACTCAGCAACACTGCAAATCAATACAACCCATCCCCACACAAGATAAAGATGGCCGTTTTCACTAAACTGATTCCTGGCCCGATTGATCATTGACTGAATCAATTCAATACTTTGACTTTCGGATAAATTTTCTTCCTGCATGACCTGGGAAATTTTATAATACACTCTAATAAAAAGACTATACATGTCTGCTAACCTTATATTATCATTTACACAATGAATAAAAATATTTCGCCTGGCCCATTCCCCAGCTGGGATGGATTGAACTTACTGGTTTAAAACTTTCCTGTTTCTTAATGGATTCCTCGAATAATATTTTAGCCTCCGTTTTGCTGCCCCCAAACTGTTCTGGCGTATAAAATTTATCCTGCCCTTCCAAAAGATATGTCCGCGGATTCTGAGGATCAAGTTGCTTCGCTTTTTGCAAGGCTTCGGAAGCCGCCATTCCATATGTCTGGTACCTGGTCATGGGATCTGCCATCATACGAAGCGTTGCAATCATCTTTTTAATACACCATATCTCTGAATTCTCTGTGGTCAATGCTGAAGCTTTTGCGAGCAATTGCTCCGCTTTATCAGCTTCCGGATCTGTTTTATCAGCAAAACCTCCCTGTTGTCCATTGGCCATCATAGTACCCATCATAACCCGGCTCAGGGCTGCATAATAAAAAGGCAACCATTGCTCCTTTTCAGCTTCCCCAATCCTTTCAAACGAATTGGACAGTTCCTGCCATTTCTCAACCGTTCTTGCCTGTTCGATCTGAGAAACTTTATCCTCCATGGCTTTTATATACTTTTCATTTTGTGCAATTCCGGCAAAGTGAAAAGAAACAAAAAGAGAGAAAAGAATACATATTTTTTTCATAATGATAAATTTAAATGAGTTGTTTTCTAAATGATTATTGATTTGTTTTAAAGGTTTATATTAATGGCATCCTCCGTACGGTCAACACCAAAACTGAGGAAAGCTCCAATAAATAAGAACATCTTCGAAGGCGGCACTATAGCTTCTTTTCGCAACCCATTATATGAATATTGATACCCATAAATCTGGTCGAAATTGAAAACATTGCTTATGGAAATAACATAGACAGCAAACATCTTTGCATTTTTTTTGCCCAGGTTTGGGAGGAAATTCAGGCTAAAACTCACATTATTATAATCAGGTGTTTTTCCCATATCCGTGAATTCTGTTTTGCCCAACTGGTAATCAGTAGCAATAAAATAATATGGCCTGCCACTCGCATAATTGTATGCGCCATTAAAACCGGTCTTCCATTTTGTGACAAATTTTTTGACGATCAATGATGCTGTATGTTTTGCAGCAAAACTGGGCTGTATGGCATACGGAAAATTCAGAAAATCACGTTTGGTATCCAGGTATGAATAAGATATCCAGTAATCCACACCTTTAATTGTTTTTCTATCACGCCAGAATAATTCAAATCCTTTTGCATCACCATAACCGCCATTGCCGGTAGCAATCTGCTGTGCATTAACCGCAATTGTTTTAACTAGGGCCTGATATTTTTTATAGAATACCTCTGCCCGAAGGGTTATCTGACTGGTTACCTTTTGATATTGGGCGATATAGTGGGTGGCCTTTGAAAATATCAATGAAGTATTTGCCGGTGGGAATATTCTTTCCGGGTTCTGATAAAAAATACCATACGCAATGGATGCCTGGCCATTTTTACCCGTTTTATATGCCAAAGAAATCCTGGGAGCCAGATTAGTTTTATTCAATAATGCTGAGTGCTCAAAACGCCCACCAACTTTAGCAGCAAGATCATTGGTGATATATATGTCCGTTTCTGCAAAAAGAGATGTTATTTTCTCTTTGATTTCCAGCGGAAAAACATTTCCGTTGAAAGCAGTATATTCAGTTTGATCATCAGTGTAATTATACTCTGACCCAAATCTGACAACATTAAGCCCGGAAAATCTTTTTTCAAAAACCAGCTTACCATTAAAGTATTGCCCTTTTTGCAGTTGCTGAAAGTTTTTGAATTCAAGTCCATGGAGCAATACTTCCTCATTCCCGCTATTGTATAAACCAGACTCAATATCATCCCGGTTATACGTATATGATAGTCCTGCCTGCATTTTCCAGCCTTTTCCCAGGTTTTCACGCCAGAAAAGATTATGGTATGTATTCAGGTTTTTTAAGGCAAACCCATCTTTATATGTAAGTGTGTCAAGGCTGGGCGTATAGAATTTAAGCTGGTTGGTACTAAATGTTCCATAGTATTTAATGATACCGTTTTTAGAAGTCCTGATCCTGAAATTAGCATCCGCTGAATGGAAAATTGGCACCAGCTCATATTCCTGTTTTTGCTTAATTAGCGCGAAAGCAGGACGCAGGTCGGTATAATTATAATTTAAACCACCGGAAGATCTTTTATCTTTTGAAAGGTGTTGGTATCCCCCACTAATACCAATGATGGTTACGCCAAGATTTGCGGATGTCTGTTCCGGAATATCGATCGATTCAAGTATGAGCGCTGAAGATAAGGCCTGTCCATATAATGCGGAATATCCTCCTGTGCTAAAGACTGTACCTTTAAAAATAAAGGGAGAAAACCTGCCTCTTTGCGCAATGTTGGGGACACTGCTGTAAAAGAAATTATTGACCAGGGTACCGTCTATAAAAGTTTTTGTTTCTGTAGCGGTTCCTCCCCTTACAAATAAACCTTCACTTTCACCAACCTGCTGGGCACCTGGCAAAGATTTAAGCGCCCCAACCACATCTGCATTTCCACTGGCAGTAGTAACTATATCAATCGGTGTTAATACCGTGCCTTTTTTACGGTCACTTGCTTCAAAAGTGCCGGCACTGATCACCACTGCTTTGAGTTCATTGATTTCATCTTTCAATAATATCTCTATTTCCAGCGGATCCGAAGCGATACTCACCTCAACTTCTGTAGTTCTGTAACCAATGGAAGTAGCTGTAATAATATGGATTCCTTTTTCTGAAGTGGTAAACCTGAAGTTACCAGCCGAATCAGTTGTGGCGCCATCATAACTATCCTTAATACTTATACTGACACCGTAAACGGGTTTCTTTTTGCCATCCACTACCCTGCCGGAAATTTTTACCTGGCTGTTTACCTTTCCAGCCATTAGTAAACCCGCCAGGAATATCATCCATTTGCTCATCTTTCGATTCTTGAAAAACAAATATAAAGTAGTTTATGATATAAACCAAATTTACTGATTTAAAAAAAACCGCCCGTTTTAATGGGCGGCTTTAGTATGTTATTTGCTTCATTATCGCTTGACAATCTTTTCATGTATGGTTTCTGAACCGGATGTAATTTCCAGGAAATAAATTCCAGGTTTGAAATTGCCCAGGTCATTAATATAAAGGTTATTAACTCCTTTAATGCCTGTATACGTTTTTTGAAGGGCTATTCTGCCACTGGCGTCACTTATCCTTAACTGGATAGGATTTGCTTTAAGTAATTCTATCGCTACATTTATTTCATTAATAAATGGATTTGGTTTCGGTTTATTAATAAAATGAATAATTTCTGTATTATTAATCTGAAGTACTTTACTGTAAAAGCTTCTTCCATCACTATATACTTCCCGGATTCTATAGAATTTCTTTGATCCGAAGTCCTGGTTAGGATCATTGAATGTGTATGTCTGGTTTGCCTGATCTGTATTAATAGGATCAACTGTACCGATGGTACTATAATTCATTGAAAAATCATCGCTTCGTTGCACCTCATACCTTTGAACCCCTTTATTGTTATTGTTAACCTTCCAGCTTAATCTGTTCTCTCCATTAAAATATTTACCAGTGAGGTCAATATTTATTCCATCGAGTACAACCACAGGGAAATAACAACTTGCCAGGTCAGCTGGTGTTAAGCCTGACGGCATAGTATAGGGAATAATTTGTGTTCCGCTACCAAGGGTACTTGATCTCCATAATTCTGCTGTATAAGGAGGATTAGGATTCGTTGGACCATTAAAACGACGGGTACTGACATATATTGAACCAGATGGATCTAAAGCCGTACCTACTACAACTGTACTATCAATCATATTATAATCTGCCAACAAAGTCATTGGAATAACACCGGTACCTGCTACTGCGGGAATATCACCAGCATTGACCCTGAACAACCTGGCATCTGTATATTTATTTGTACCACCAACATCTCCAAAAGCAGAACTCATGTAATATAAATTACCAGCATTATCAAAAGCCAAATCTCCGTTAAACAGATCCCATTTGGACATTCCCGGGGCATCTGGCAAGTATCCCAGCAATTCAATAGTAGAACATCCCAGGCCAGGCACGCCTCCGCAGGTTGTAAACCGGATCAGTGGATTAAATGTAGCGCCGGCAGCAGATTGCTGGCGATGAACACCAATCATATAGCCAACACCTGTTGGTGAAACGGCCATTTTTACAATATGATAATCATCGAGGGATGCCGGAGTAGTACCTATCCTGGTTAAAGTAGCCGTCAGGGTATTTATGGTATAAATATCCTTTCCCATGCCATAACCTGAACCCATTTGAGTGCATAAATAAAATCTATTGGTGATAAAGTCCACACCTAAAGATGAAGAACCATAAAAATATGGATCACTAGAAGTTCTTCTCTTCCGTATCATATATGAGGTGCTTCCCATTTGAGCTCCGATTGCTCCGGTAAGATAATTGATGGACCTGATTTCGCTGGGGGCGTTTACGCCTGAGCCGCCAACGTCATTAAAAACCCCATACATCACTGTGCCGCTGGAACAATCCGGTACTTGTGCCTGGGATTTTATCGCAAGCATCTGCAGGGCTATTAGCAGGCTGAGTGCTGGCCATACTTTCATCTTCAATTCAAGGCGATTAGGTTTCATAACTGAGATATTAGATTGCTTAAAAAAGTTTCTGTTCAAAGGGATATGGATATTTTACTATTTTGTTTTTATGACCGATCCTGACCATTGCACCCCCTGCCCATTCAGCATCACACGGTAACTTCCATCTGGCAAAGAAGACAGGTCCAAACTAACTTCCTGAATACCCGCTATAAGCGATATTTGCTTTTTCTGTACCAGCCTGCCGCTATTGTCCAACACACGTAATTCAGCAACTATTGGCTTTGACTGGGTTAAGTGTATTTTCACATTACCCCTGCTCGGATTAGGATAGAGGTAAATATTTGATTTGCTTAGTTCTGCCGTCACCATCAATACACGCGTATATGCCGATTGTCCGTCTTTATCAACTATACGTATACGATAGTATGATACATTGCTGCGGTCTATTACATGTGAGAACCTGTATGTCTGGATACCCTGCAGATTTGATTTTGCTATTTGGGTGGAAATGGTACTGAATACCTGGCCATCTTTACTATATTCCAATTCGTATCTGTCCACATTTACTTCTTCTGTTACCTCCAGTGAAATTTCATTAGCAGACCCAACCCTGTTTACTGCAAACGAACTGATTTTAGCAGGCAGTGTTCCCAAAGGTGCAAGGTCCCTTTCCCACAATCCGCGGCCATAAGATCCTAAACGGATTTTTCCGGTTGAGGTTACTAACAGATCACTTACGAGAATGGCATCCGTGAAGCCTTCATTATATGAAGTCCATGTAAGTGAATATGAGGCACCTGAAATACTGCCCGGAACATTATTGGCATAGAAAACGCCAATGTCGTTACCGATATATAAGTTTGATGGTGTGATGGGATCGAAAACCACTGTATTTGCTGGAACGTCTGGAAGACCGGCACCTATATTTGTCCAGCTTGTTCCGCCATTTGTACTCATATATACATGTGAAGACCCAAAGCCGGACAAAGAAACGGCGATCCTGTTGGGATTGGTAGGGTCAACAGCAATATCACTGTAATACCTGTCTGGCAAGGTTCCGGTGATTTCTGTAAAAGTTGGTGAAGCAACTGTGGCATTTGTTGTTTTCCATAATTTACTGCGAACCCCACCTCCCGGGCTGGTTGAAAAATAAACGGTACTATTATTTGGTGCATCCATTGCGATAATGGGATTATTATTTCCTGCAATGGCAGCACCTCCATTTAGATCTGTCCATGTTGCACCGTCATCAGCAGATCTCTTGAAATAAATACTTCCCGCAAACATATACGTTGATGGTACCTGGCGACTATAGACCATGGGTACATTAAAACAGGCCAATTCCGCAACAGCACCAGTCCCTGCTCCAAATGTAGAACCACTGTTGGTTGAACGTCTGCGGTTAAAATAATATGATTCCACAATCTGCACAGTACCTGTAGATTTTATAGCAGCATGAAAACCATCGCCCAGGCTACCGATTCGCCTGCAGCCCGGATTTCCTTCATATACCATGGCTTCATTATCCTGTAGCCCCAGCAACATATAATTTGAATTAGCAGGAGAAATGGCCATATTGGAATAAATCTGCGCCGTATTTAACCCACCATTAAGTGTCTGGTAATTCAGGCCGCCATCGGTGCTACGGAAAATGCCACCATCTGTACATAAAAAAAGGGTGTTGCCGGTAGCATCATGAGGTGAATATGAAATTCGGTGTACATCAGCATGTACATAATTATCGTTTACACCCTCCATGAGGGTTCCAACCGTAGTATTATTTACATTCCAATTACTCCATACCCCAACGTTGGAAAGGCCGCCTGTAGTGGTTCCGCCATTGGTTGCTCGCCAGGTATTTAATTCAGCCCAAATAATGGTATTTGCACTGGCCGGGTTTGCAGCAATATCGTGAGCATACCAGCCCTGGGTGGTAACTTTAGAACTTCCATTAATATTAGGTGTAGCAGTCCAGTTAGCCCCTTCGTCATTTGAATAATATAACCCCGTAGCATCACCTGCATTATCCGGATGACGTCCTATACTTGCATATACTTTACTGGTATTATTTGCACTGATGCTGAGCATCGTTTTCCCGGTTATGCTTGCAGGTAAGCCTGAACTTAGTTTTGTGAAAGTTGGTGTTGCTGCATTTGCATTCACCGTTTTATAAATCCCTGATCCGGCAGATCCAAAATTGCCGCAGCCAACATAAATTACGTCAGGGTTTCCCGGCTTCTGACAAAAATCCATTGCATTGGCAACATTATGAATCAGTGTCCATGTTGCACCGGAATTTGTTGTCCTGTAAATACCATCTGTAGTTCCAGCCCAAACAGTAGAAGGCGTTGAAGGGTGTATCCACATATCCATAACCCCCTTAACACTGGAACTTGAAAAATCAAGTGTCTTTGTCCAGGTTACACCGCCATCAACAGATTTAATGATGCCAATTCCATAAGTACCCCTGAATAAACGAATATGGCCTGCACCAGTGGGCCCCCCAGCAAGTGATGCAGGGTTATTATAGACTTCCCCAGTTCCTGCATAAATTTCATTTGGATTCAGGGGATTGATCACAATGGAGCTTACACCCAATACAGGAAACCCGGTTGGAACAAATTGCCAGTTAATACCTCCCGCACCACCTGTTCCACCATTGGTGGTTTTCCATATGCCTCCACTGGCAGTGCCAACAAACATTATATTTGGATTCGTTGGATGAAAAGCAATGCTTAAAACACGACCGGCAAAATTTTTAGGGCCAAGTTCTGTCCATGGAGACGTGTTGGGCAATTCCATTCCCAGGGAGGTAGCCCGGGATTGTAAACTCATGGAAATTGACTTGTTGAAACCGGGAGAATAAGTTCGGGCATTTAATGTAGCATTGGGATAGGTCCTCATTTCAGACCATAAATCAAAGCCCTTAATGGCCTCCCCCTTCTCTTCTTCCTCTTCGTTTTCCATTTCGTTCTCAAATTGATTACAGGAGAATGAAAATAAAATACAAAAAGTAAGTACGAGCCTTATATTATAGTTTAATCGGGTAAAACAAATTCTCATCGTTGGGTTTCAATTAGGATTTGGAATTGTAATAGGGTATTGGATTTTTTAACATGAAAGGTTTTGATCTTCAATACTTTACTTATTGAACAGGCATTTTAGCCTGTTACAAATTCATAAGTATGAAGAAATAAAACCAATGACGCTAAAGTAATAAACGCTTTTACCTATGTAAAATTGTGGGTGGAAATTTCGATTAACACATGATAATCTTCGATATACACAAGAAAAAACGTAAATATTCGAAGTGGAATTACGAAGAAAATGGGAGCAGTTGGTTCCGGATAACCGGAGAAAAAAAATGTTACATAGTAAATGCTCAAACAAAATCCAATAAAAAACAATTGACTTCTGAACATAAAAAAACCGGTACTTCTCAGTACCGGTTCATTGTATTGGCTTTCATTTATTTATACGTACTCATCAAACCTTTGGCCATTTCAACCATCTGCTTGAGTCCTTCTTCCGGAAGGTTGCCTTTTTTAAACTCCGCAAGGATCTGAGGATATTTGTTTTCCATCTCCAACAGGAAATGCTCTTCAAATTCCTTTACAAATTTTACCGGTACCTTGCCCAGTAATCCCTGGGTGCCAAGGTAAATAATAGCAACCTGCTTTTCAACAGCTACCGGCTGGTATTGCCCTTGCTTGAGGATTTCCACGTTACGCGCACCTTTATCAAGTACAGCTTTGGTTGCAGCATCAAGGTCACCACCAAATTTAGAGAAGGCTTCCATCTCACGATATAATGCCTGGTCAAGCTTCAGGGTACCGGCAACCTTCTTCATCGACTTGATCTGGGCGTTACCACCCACACGGCTAACCGAAATACCCACATTGATCGCAGGGCGGATACCTGAGTTGAACAGGTTTGATTCAAGGAATATCTGACCGTCTGTAATGGAAATCACGTTAGTAGGGATGTACGCTGAAACGTCACCTGCCTGTGTTTCAATGATCGGCAATGCAGTTAGTGAACCACCACCCTTTGCCAAATGCCTGATGGTTTCAGGAAGGTCATTCATTTTCTGTGCAACCTCATCTTTACTGATCACTTTTGCAGCACGCTCAAGAAGGCGACTATGCAGGTAGAATACGTCACCGGGATATGCTTCACGTCCGGGCGGGCGACGCAACAACAAACATACTTCGCGATACGCAACAGCCTGTTTGGAAAGATCATCATAAATGATCAAAGCGGCACGGCCAGTATCACGGAAGAACTCTCCAATGGCAGCACCGGCGAAAGGTGCATAGAACTGCAGTGGAGCGGGTTCAGACGCAGAGGCGGCAACTATGGTAGTATATTCCATGGCGCCTGCATCTTCCAGTTGCTTCATTACACCGGCAATAGTGGAAGCTTTCTGGCCAATCGCAACATATATACAATAAACCGGTTTGCCGGCTTTGAAAAATTCTTTCTGGTTGATAATGGTATCAACGGCAATGGCTGTTTTACCAGTCTGACGATCACCAATGATCAACTCACGCTGACCGCGACCAATGGGGATCATTGCGTCAATCGCTTTAATACCTGTTTGCAGTGGCTCTTTTACCGGCTCACGAAAGATTACACCTGGTGCCTTGCGCTCCAGGGGCATCTCATATAATTCTCCTTTAATAGGCCCTTTACCATCAATAGGATTGCCGAGGGTATTGATAACACGACCAACCAGTCCTTCACCTACTTTAATAGATGCGATCAGGCCGGTACGTTTTACTTTAGAACCTTCTTTGATATCCCCGCTTTCACCCATCAATACCACACCTACGTTATCTTCCTCCAGGTTAAGTGCGATGGCTTTTACACCATTTTCAAATTCTACCAGTTCACCCGATTTTACATTTTTAATTCCATAAATACGGGCGATACCGTCGCCTACCTGTAATACAGACCCAACCTCTTCCAGTTCTGCAGCCGTACTGAAGTTCTGCAGTTGCTGGCGAAGAATCGCTGATATTTCATCCGGTTTAATGTCTATCATAAAAGACTATTTATAAATGATTACGATTAAAAAATTACCTGATTTTTTGAATATACATGTTTTCGACAAACTGAGTTTTTATGAACTCCAGGTCGTGTTTAATGCTGGCATTAAATAATTCATCATCAATCTGTATAACAAATCCGCCAATAAGTGAGTCATCCACTTTTTCCTCTAATACCAGTGTACTACTCTTATATCTTTCTATTGCCTGCATTCTTTTAAGGATATTTTCCTTTGTTTCATCAGAAACCGGAATAGCAGTAGTCAGTTTCATGATCTTTATACCTTTATACGCACGATATTGCAAGGCAAAATCATCCCTGATTTCCAACAGAGAAGTCATTCTTCCCTTTTGAAATACGAGGTTGAAAAAAGACTGGGTGAGTTTACTGATCCTTCCGCCAAAAACAGCATCAAACAAAGCAACTTTCTTATCACCGTTTATGATGGGAGATAAAATGATCCTTCGGAACTCTTCATGATCCACTGTTCGAATCAGTTCAATATCCTTGTTAACCTCTTCCAGTTGATTTGTCTCTACTGCGAGGGTGAACAATGCTTTGGCATACCTGTTTGCAACTTTATACTGACGCATGTATATATTGATTCAACGGATATATTAATTAGTACGATACCTTTCCAGATCATCAGCCAATTTCCTGATATATCCTTCCTGTTCTGATTTACTATCCAACTCTCTGCGGATCACTTTCTCCGCAACTTCGATGACCATATTGCCAATCTGGTTCTTTACATCAGTCAGGGCAGCCATCTTCTGGTTCTCCAGTGCAACACTTGAATCTGCAAATATTTTATTGGCTTCAGCCTTTGCCTGTTCCTTGGCTTCACTGATGATTTTGTCTTTTGTTTCCTTCGCTTCCCGGAGCATGGCAGCCCTTTCTTCACGGGCCTGGATCAGTAAAGCTTCATTTTCGCTTTTCATCTCTGCCATTTCAGCTTTCACTTTTTCAGCGGTAGCCAATGAATCGGCAATGGTTTTTTCCCTTTCTCCCAATGCTTCCAGGATCGGCCCCCAGGCAAATTTTTTGAGTATAAAAAACACGATCAAAAAAGCCAGGAGTGTCCAGAAGATCAAACCAAACGAGGGCGTTAGTAAATCCATATGAATATTTTTTAACGTTGTCTGCGAAAAAGTAAAATAACTGCACCCTCGGCCCTGTGCTCCAGGTGCAGTTAGAATTTTTCCTGATTATACGAACATTGCCAGGATACCGGCAATAACCGCAAACAGGGCAACACCTTCCACGAAGGCGGCTGTTAAGATCATGTTAGCACGAATGTCGTTCATGGCTTCCGGCTGACGGGCGATAGCTTCTACCGCACCTTTACCAATCTGACCGATACCGATACCTGCGCCTATGGCTGCAAGACCCGCACCTATTGCACCTCCGGCATTAGCCCATGGTGTCGTACTTAACAAAACATCCAGTAAATGCATACTTGTGTGTTTGTATTGGTTAAGAAAAAAAATTAATGATGTGCTTCTTCATGATGCTCCCC
>JAHEEX010000097.1 GCA_024640465.1 Sphingobacteriales bacterium
GGCATAGAAAACCTGTTGGGCGTTCCTAAAGGCATCCATCCCCTCTTTCAGTATAGTCTGCCGTTCATTTACCTGATGGATTATACAACGGGCCGGTACACCATTTTTTCAGACAATACCTCCGTAGAAGCCAGCATTGGTGTTTCAAAAAAAATGTTTGAAAACGGTGGGATCGATTTTACCATCTCCAATTACCATAAAGACGACCTGCGGATGTATAACAAAGAAATTTTTCCCGACAGGCTCAGCTTCCTCGATAATATTACTCCGGCCGAGCATGCACAATATGTTTTTTCCTATAATTTCCGGTTTAAGAACAAACGCGGAGGTTACAGATCCATACTTCAACGCAATGCATTTATCAGATCCGACAGTAACGGGAAACCATTATTGAGCCTGGGTATGGCCATCAATATGGACCACTATAAAAATCCAAATACATCCATTCAGTTGATAGAAAAAATTAGCGGGAATGAAAATAACGGTGAAGTTGAAACGATGTTCAAGAAAACTTATTTTTTGAATGAAGAAGATACACTACTGACAAGGAGAGAAACAGAACTGCTGAAATATTTAGCGGATGGCTTATCCAGTAAACAAATTGCGGATAAACTTTTTCTGAGTGAACATACCGTTATTGCGCATCGTAAAAATATGATGGCTAAAACCAACTCTGGAAATGTTACAGAAATGATTACCTGGGCTTTACGAAATGAAATAATTTAAACAGTAGCCAGTCGCCAGTCGCCAAAAGGCAAAACAAATCTACATGAAACAGACTTTCGCCAATTCATTCAGTCTTTAATGAATTGTTTTGGACTCACCCTCCGTCCACGCTGACGCGTGGCCTCTCCCCTCTCTATAAAATAAAGAGGGGATTAACAGCCTTTTGGCGCAGTCAAACTTTACAAGAATTTACCCTGTTTGGATGTATAACTTTTTCCTAAGGGCTGTTCCCCTCTCTATTTTATAGAGAGGGGCAGGACTGCTTAGCAGGCCGGAGGTGAGTCAAAAAACCTCCCCCGCAAACTCCGCCAGTATTTTATTAAATTCCTCCGGCTGATCCATATTCACCAAATGGCTTGCCCCCGGAATTTTAAATACTTTTTCTCTCCACTTCGGTACATCCACCACATCCAAATAATTTGGATCAACCACTTTTTCATCTGCGCCAAAAACCCAGGCTAAGGGACATGAAATGCTGTTCACCTGTTTGATCTCATCACCCAGGTTGCCGCTGAAAATACTGCCGATAAAAAGGGATCGAAAGGGCGACTGCACTTTATTGAAATCTGTTTTGAATATTTCCAAATCTTCGGGATCTGATGAGAGGCTGGCTGTCATACCATATTGGATAACCGCTTCCATGGGTGATTCATCCTTAAATAACGGAGAAATATCCACACCGGGTATCGCTATTTTTTCCATCCCTAAACCCACTCCCATCAAACAAGGACCGGCGAAAAGGATACCGGAAGGGTCGATGCCAAAGGGAATCATTTCGGCGAGTATATTCGTACCAAGGGATGAACCACAAAGAATGTAAGGCCCCATTTCCAATTCCTGTACAACTTCTGTCAGTATGGAAGCCAAACCTGCAAGGGTGTAATCTCTTTCAGGTTCTTGCGAAGCTTCTGATGATCCATGTGCCGGTAAATCAATGGCCACCAAACGATATCCCTTAAGCAAATCGCTACTGAACTGTTTTTTCCAGGTGGCAGAGGAGGTTGAATTTCCGTGAATAAAAAAAATCGTTTTAAGGGACGCAGGGTTTTGTTCGATATAGGAAATTCGAATACCCTTGGCTGTTAGTTGGTGTGTGGTCATAGATTTCTCTTTGTTTCTTTGCGGTTAAGTTAAAAATATAAATTAAATACAATCGGTCAGACGGAGGCCGTCAGACCGGGATCCGGTTGGCCTGCATTCCGCTGCGATCCTCAGCGTCCTCCATTCTCCGCGGTTAGATTAAAAAGACCTATAATTCCTTCTCACAAACTGGTTCGCCGCTTCAAAATTCGTTATCCGCATGTGCTGACCATCCCATAATAATTTCTTCCTACCCTTATACTGATTCCCCTCTTTAAACATATAACTCCTGGTTGCCAGGTTGCCCATCAACACCGTTTCCGTCAACGGACCGGCCATGGAAAAAGGAGAACTGGTATAACTACCCCACCCTTTTTTACAAGCAGCCGTCCATTGGTTCTGGTGGCCATCCCATCCGCCAGGTACTAAAGCTTGTTTGGCTTCCGGCAGGTTTGTTTCTTTCATTAATCGTGTAGGCAATAGCGTTGGATTACGGCCAAACAATCCTGCCATAATTTTGCCCTTAGTGCCTTCAAAAATGATCCCCCCGTCCCATTCGGCCATTTCTTCATCGGGTAACAATTCCACCGGTCGCTTGGGTTTGATGCCACCATCATACCAGATCAGTTCAACAGCTGGCATGGAAACCCGGGCAGGAAATTGAATATGTATTTTGGCAGATGGCGGACAACTATCCCCATAATTGGCTTCCTGGAAAAATCCGGTATATACCGATCCCACACTGCACTCTACCGCTTCCGGGTAACCGAGTTTTAAGGCCCTGAATGGCACATCCATAAAATGACATCCCATATCACCCAGTGCGCCGGTTCCATAATCCCACCATCCGCGCCAGTTGGCAGGTAAATAAATATTATTGAATTCCCTTTTGGGCGCTGTACCCAGCCAAAGATCCCAGGCGAGTTCAGGTGGAATTGGATGCACTTCTTTTGGCGTGGGTATCCCCTGTGGCCAGGCAGGCCTGTTCGTCCATACGTGTACGGTAGTTACATCGCCAATCAGTCCTCCCTGCACCCAGGTCTCAATTTTCCGGGTGGCATCCCCGCTACTGCCCTGGTTGCCCATCTGGGTGACCACTTTATATTTTTGCTCGGCTTCTGTCAGCAAACGGGCTTCGGCAATATCATGTGTGAGCGGCTTCTCCGTATACACTGGTTTGCCCATTTCCATGGCGGCAATCGTTTGCACATAATGCATATGATCCGGCGTGCTTACAATAACAGCATCTATACTTTTGCCTACTTTGGAAAGCATCTCGCGGTAATCTTTATAATAAGAAGCAGCTGGCCATTTTTTACGTGCTGCCAGCGACTGCCTGTCGTCTACATCGCAGAGCGAGAAAATATTTTCCGCGCCCTTGTTCCAGGAATTGGTAAGGTTGACCATTCCTTTACCGCCGGCACCTATGGCGGCGATATTCAGTTTGTCGCTGGGAGAGATAAATCCTTTTCCCAGCACATGCCTTGGAACAATAATAAAACCAGTTCCAGCCAGTGAAGCATTTTTGATAAAATTTCTGCGGGATAAGGACATACCTTTTTTTCATTAAGATAATGATTTTTACCTTGTTTGTCTGAACCATGATTTGGGGGGATAAAAATGATTAATGAGATGAACAGCCAATAATGTAAAAAGTATATTTAAAATGGAGGCTAAGATGATTTCAGGCTTTAATGTTTCATTTTTGGCTGTTAATCATCTTAATCTCAAAAATCTCCCCAAATCATGGTTCAGACAATACAGAAAATGCCAGGCAAAGCCAAAGAAGAATTATTATACATTTGAACAAAAAGATGCCGATCAGCTGGGAAGATTTTGAGAAAATTGATATCCGGGCAGGGACGATCCTGGAAGTGGAGGATTTTCCCAATGCCCGTAATCCTTCCTATAAATTAACCATCGATTTTGGACCGGAAGGGATAAAAAAATCATCGGCTCAAATAACACATTTTTATAATAAAGAACTGCTGCCGGGCACGCAGGTAATTGCCGTGGTAAATTTCCCGGTAAAGCAGATTGCCAATTTTTTCAGCGAATGCCTCGTGTTGGGTGTCTATACTCCGGGTAAGGAAGTGGTCCTGCTAAGTCCGTTGCAAAAAGTGGAGAATGGCGCAAAGATCGGTTGATACAAAAGAGGCTGCAAAACATTACCATGCCATGATGGATTCCCCATTGGGAAAACTTGTTCTGGAATCTGATGGTGATTCAATCCTTTCCATTCACATTACAGCAGTTGATGAACCGGTTATGGATTCTTTGCCTGATGCTGATGATCTGCACATACCCCCTTGCCTTGAATCATGTAAAATCCAACTTCGGGAATATTTTGAGGGTGTCCGGGATTCATTTGACCTTCCGCTCTCCCCTGCCGGCACCCCGTTTCAAAAAAAGGTATGGAACGCATTACTGCAAATTCCCTTTGGCCAAACGATCAGCTACCTGGAACTGGCAAAACGCCTGGGAGATCCTAAAGTGATCAGGGCTGCCGGATCTGCCAATGGGAAAAATCCAATAGCTATTGTAATTCCCTGCCATAGGGTAATTGGCTCAAATGGTGATCTGGTAGGCTATGCCGGTGGACTGGAAAATAAAAAATGGCTCCTGGACCTTGAGCAAAAATGCACTGGCCAGGCCACTCAATTGTCGATTTTTTGAACTCCTGTAAAAAATAAGGGTAGAATTAATATAAATTATAGCTGCAAGTTTTTTTGATGAATAACATCTAAATTTTTGTACCATTCATCCCTTTTTATTAAAAGGTTTTAACTGATTCAGCCCGATGGCTTAATTTCACGCTGTCATGAGAAAAATATTTATCGTCGCCCCAATTGTCTTTCTGGTCTTTATATCGTGTAGTGAAAAAAAGAATCAATCAGCCGCCGCAGGGGGTCCTCCTAAAGCGGCACCCCTTCAGGTTGAGGCCCTGGTACTGGCCCCTTCCGCCATTAGTGAAAAGCTCGAGGTAACCGGCAATATCCTCCCGTTTGAGTCAACAGAGATAAAACCGGAGATCTCCGGTCGTGTGGTATTTCTCAATATAAAAGAAGGAGCCTTGGCTTCTAAGGGCCAGTTATTGGTAAAACTATTTGATGGCGACCTACAGGCCCAGCTGAAAAGACTACAGGTGCAATTAGAGATTGCAGATAAAACAGAAGAACGCCAGAAAGAGCTTTTAAAGATCGGCGGTATCAGCCAGCAGGATTATGACCTAAGTGTTCTGCAGCTGAATAATATTAGGGCTGATATTGAATTGATCAGGGTGAATATTTCCAAAACAGAAATCAGGGCACCTTATAGCGGTAAGCTTGGTTTGAAGAACATAAGTCCGGGTGCCTATATCTCCCCCAGTAATATTTTAACAACCATCAGCCAGGTAAATCAGTTAAAGATCGAATTCAGCATACCGGAAAAATACAGCTCACAGATCAGGAACGGAATGGAAGTAGATTTTACGGTGGAAGGTTCTCCGGGAGAATATAAAGCTGCCGTTTCAGCAACAGAGAGCAGTGTGGAACAAAATACCCGCAACCTGAAAATCCGTGCCATCGTAAAAGGTGGCGACAGGTACCTGGTACCCGGTAATTTTGCCAAAGTAGAAATCATACTCGGCAGAAACCCTAATGCCATTATGATACCCTCCCAGGCCATCATTCCTGTTGCCCGTGGTAAGCAGGTTGTTACCCTAAAAAATGGCCAGGTTTCATTTAATAATATCGTTACCGGTGTAAGAGATTCAAGTCGCGTACAGGTTTTGGATGGATTGTCCCTTGGAGATACACTCATCACCACAGGATTATTATTCATCCGCCCTGACTCCAAACTCAAACTCACCAAGATTCAGTAACAGAGAAGAAAACAGCAGCTGATGAATTTATCAGAATTAAGTATTAAGCGACCAGTACTTGCAGTTGTTTGCTCAATTGTGATCATCATATTTGGTGCCATTGGATATTCATTTCTGGGAGTAAGGGAATACCCGGCCATTGACCCACCGGTGGTGAATGTGAGGACTTCCTACCTGGGAGCGAATGCGGAAATCATAGAACAGCAGATTACGGAACCACTTGAAAAAGCGGTCAATGGCGTTGAAGGGGTTAAAAATATTGTATCCTCCAGCGCGCAGGGAAGCAGTAGCATTACGGTTGAATTTGAACTTGGTGTTGACCTGGAAAAAGCGGCTAATGATGTACGTGAGAAAGTTTCCCAGGCCTCAGGCAATCTTCCACAGGATATAGATTCACCGCCTTCCGTTGCCAAACAGGATTCCGATTCAGACCCTATCCTGTTCATGCAGATGCAAAGTAATAAGCGGACGCTGCTGGAGCTTACCGACTATGCGGAGAATGTGGTGCAGGAAAGGTTACAGACCATTAACGGGGTGAGCCAGGTGAATGTTTTCGGGCAACGGTTTGCCATGAGGATATGGTTTGATCCTGTTAAGCTTGCGGCATACCGATTAACCATCCAGGATGTCAGAAATGCACTGGACCGGGAAAACATTGAACTCCCGGGAGGTAAAGTCAGGGGAAGTAATACGGAACTTACTGTTAAGGCTTATGGAAAACTCACCACGGAAGATGATTTTAATAACCTGATCATTTCCCAACTGGAAGGAAGGATCATCAGGCTGAAAGATATCGGTTATGCATTACTGGGACCTGAAAATGAAGAAAGCTCCACACGGAAAAATAATTTCAGGTCGGTAAACCTGGCGGTTGTGGCCCAGCCCGGATCCAACCAGGTGGCCATTGCAGATGAACTCTATAAAAGGCTGGAACAAATCAAAAAGGACCTTCCGGAAGATATCCTCCTGGAAGTAGGATTTGACCGTACCACATTTGTACGAAAAGCCATAGAAGAAGTAAAAGAAACCTTGTTTATTGCCATCCTGCTGGTAGTGATCATTATTTACCTTTTCTTCCGTGAATGGTCACTCGCTTTCCGTCCGTTGATTGATATCCCGGTATCCCTGATCGGTGCATTCTTTATCATGTACATCTCCGGATTTTCCATTAATGTGCTCACACTATTATCGCTGGTACTTGCTACAGGTCTTGTTGTAGATGATGGTATTGTGGTCACCGAGAACATTTTCAAGAAAATGGAAGGTGGGATGAACAAATGGAAGGCAGCCAGGGAGGGTTCAAAAGAAATTTATTTTGCCGTTATCGCCACATCAATCACGCTGGCCATTGTATTTCTCCCGATCATCTTCCTGCAGGGATTTGTGGGCCGGCTATTCCGTGAATTTGGTATTGTTGTTGCCGGTGCTGTGTTGATCTCCGCATTTGTATCACTTACGTTAACGCCTGTACTTAATATCTATCTTACACCAAAAGGTGTACATAAACATTCATGGTTCTACCTGAAATCAGAACCGTTTTTCCGTTGGATGGAAAACGGCTACAGGGAAACCCTGGAAGGTTTCATGAAAAAAAGATGGGCAGCTTTCATCATCGTTGCAGCCTGTGCCGGGGTGATTTACCTGGTAGGGAAAGGACTTCCATCGGAACTTGCCCCCATGGAAGACAGGAACCGCTTGCGGGCCAGTATACTGGCACCGGAAGGTACAGACTTCGATTACATGGAAAAAGTAGTGGTTGATGTATCGCAAAAAGTGATCGACTCCGTTCCTGAAAAATATATTGTACTTTCTTTTTCGCCCAGCTTTGGCGGTTCGGGTGGCGTGAACTCCTCTTTTATCAGTATCGGCTTAAAACCTGCTGCAGAAAGGAAAAGATCCCAGAATGAAATAGCCCAGCAAATGAACCGTATGTTCAAAGACTATACTGATGTACGTGTTTTGGTTATACAGGAGCAAACCATCTCTGTTGGTTTAGGCTCACGGGGAGGGCTACCCGTACAATTCGTTTTGCAGAACCTGAATTTCGATAAGCTGAAGGAAAAAGTGCCTTTGTTCATGGAAAAAGTATCCAGGAACCCGGTTTTCCAGGGGAACGATGTTAACTTAAAGTTCAATAAACCGGAATTACAGATTACCATTGACCGGTTAAAAGCCAGTGAGCTGGGTATTTCCATACTGGACATCACCAATACGCTTCAACTTGCTTTGAGCGGAAGGCGTTTTGGATACTTCATTAGAAATGGCAAGCAGTACCAGGTTATTGGCCAGGTAGATCGCAAAGACAGGGACGCACCTCTTGATTTGAAATCTTTTTATGTCAGGAGCAGGGACGGTCAACTGATACAGCTGGATAACCTGGTCAATATTGCAGAAACCTCAAATCCGCCTACCATCTATCATTTCAACCGATTGAAAAGTGCAACTATTTCAGCCGGACTTGCACAGGGAAGAACACTTGGAGAAGGCATCAAGGAGATGGAAAAAATTGCTGATGAAGTGTTGGATGAAAGTTTCTCCACTTCATTGAGCGGAAGTTCAAGAGATTTCGCGGAGAGTTCTTCCAATACTTTATTCGCCTTTTTACTGGCACTGGTATTAATTTACCTGGTATTGGCAGCACAGTTTGAAAGTTTCCTGGATCCGTTTATCATCATGATCACCGTTCCACTGGCCCTTGCCGGTGCGGTGCTAAGTTTATCGGTATTCGGCCAGTCGCTGAATATCTTTTCCCAGATCGGTATTATCATGCTGATCGGATTGGTAACAAAGAATGGTATCCTGATTGTGGAATTCGCCAACCAGAAACGGGAAGCGGGCCAGGATAAGTTTACGGCTTCCATTGATGCCGCTGTAGCCAGGTTAAGGCCTATTATGATGACCACGCTGGCCACATCATTAGGCGCATTGCCCATTGCAGTAGCATTTGGATCTGCCGGTACAAGCAGGGTGCCATTGGGTATAGTGATCATTGGCGGGATGTTGTTTTCATTGATACTGACATTATTTGTTGTACCAGCATTGTACAGTTATATTTCGCGGAAAAAAAGGAATACTAATGAAGCTTAAGCTGCTTACCCTTACTTTATTTTTTGGAACTGCCATGCAAGCCCAGGATAGTTCCATGACTGCTCGGGAAGCGGTCGATATTGCACTGCAAAATAACCTGCGTATTCAGATCGCTAAAAGCGACCAGGACATTGCACGCATTAATAATAACTGGGGGAACGCCGGAAAATGGCCAACTGTGGCGGCAAATCTTGGAAATACATTCTCGGTACAAAACCTGAACCAAACCTTAGCCAATGGATCAGAAATCAACCGAAACGGGGCCACAACCAATGCTACCAATGCCAACATCGTTGCCAACTGGCGTATTTATAACGGTATGAGGGTAAGGGCAACAAAGGAAAGATTTGAAGAATTGGAAAAAGTGGGTGATATACAATTGCAACAGCAGATTACCCAGGTAAGCTTTGATGTATTGATTGCTTATTATAATATAGTCCGCTTAAACCTGCAAGTGAAAGCAACGGGTGCCATCATTGAGTTGGCAAAGGAGAGACAAAAAATTGCTGAAACCCGCTTTAATGTTGGTAGCGCTGCAAAAACGGATATGCTTCAGGCTTCCATTGATCTGAATACGGTTACCGCCAACCTGGAAAATATATATCGGCAGATTGAAACCAGCAAAACTTTACTTAATAATCTGTTGAAACGTGCTCCTGATGCACCTATAGCTGTGTCCGACAGCACCTTTGATATTCAACTGATCAACCTGGAAGAATACAAGTCCAAAATCGAAACTCAGAATTTTGAAATGTTGCTTGCGCAGCGCGACAGGGCTATCTTAATGCAGGACAGAAAAATAATTAATTCACAAAGGCTTCCTATACTTTCCTTGAACAGTGTAACCAGTTATAACCGGTCAAAAGCAAGTGGTGGTTTCTTTTTAACCAACCAGAATTACGGCCCTAATATAGGCCTGAACCTTTTTGTTCCCATTTACAACAGCAACATATTCAAAACACAGTTACGCGTAAACGAAGCACAACAGAAACAGCAACTGTTGGTAACAGAACAATTACGTATGGATCTGCACAGGGACTTGCAGATTGCTTACCAGGAATATCAGAATGCAATCAAAGTTTCTGATATCGAAAAAGCGAATGTAAAACTGGCGGAAGAAAATAACTTTATTTCTACCGAAAGATTTAAAAAACTGCAGAGCAACTCGATCGAACTGAGGCAGGCACAGGAAAGCCTTAGCCAGGCGCAGGACAGGTACATCAATGCGCTGTTCAGGGCAAAGGTAGCGGCAACGACCATTCAGGTGATAGCAGGGGAAGTGGTGGTGGATTGATATGGGAATAAGAAATAAGGAATTAGGAAGTAAATACAGTAACCGTCAAGAAAGACAAAAGCAAATCAAAGCTACGCGAGGATAAATTACTTCAAATCTTCACCGGAAAATTCTAGCGGGAGCAAGGACTTGATGGTATTAAAAATGTAAATCTCCCCTTGCATCCCACCTAAAATCAGCCTGATTGGTTGTTTAAATCTCTGTTCAAATTCCATCAGGGATTGTCGGCAAATACCACATGGTGCAACGGGCCGGGTACTTTTTTTGCCTTTCCCGATATAGCTGATGGCCATGGTTTTAATGGCTTTTCCAGGATAAATAGAAGAGGCCGTAGATAATAATACCCGCTCGGCACAAATGCCTGCAGGATATGAAGCATTTTCCTGGTTGGATCCCGAAACCAGTTCACCATTTTCCATTAATGCCGCAGCGCCAACTTTAAAATCAGAATATGGTGCATAAGCCATTTGGGTGGCTACACGAGCCTGTGTAAATAATAAAGAGTCTGCTTCAGATAATTCAGTTATATCTGCATATGATTCATAAGATATGCTGAATTCTTTTTTTTTCATAACTGCGTTTAACCGCTAATATTTAAAACCTGTCAACCGATTATGCTATTTGATGGTTTTGAACAAACGATTCCACCTTGGACCATTCTGCCAGCTAAACCAGATCAGGGAAGCTTTTCCCACAATATGATCCTCCGGTACAAATCCCCAGAAACGGGAATCCTGTGAGTTGTGGCGGTTATCCCCCATCATCCAGAAATAATCCATCTTGAAAGTATATTCAGTTGTTTCTTTTCCATTGATGAAATATTTGCCGCTTTTTTCTTCCAGGCTGTTGCCTTCATAAACCTGGATCACCCGGCGATAGGCAGCAATATTTTCAGGGGTTAAAACCAATGTAGCACCTTTCTTAGGAACCCATAACGGACCGAAATTATCTTCGGACCATTTATAGTGTGCCGTATCATATGGGAAAGTATTTCCAAAACCTGCGGTGTTTAATTCCCTTACTACAGATCCGGGTTGAACAAATGAAAAAGACTGTACCTTTTTCGCCTGTGATTCTGTCATATTGATCCGGTAAGTATTGGGCTTGTCGGGCACGGGGATAAAATCCCTTTGATCCTGATCGTCTGATTGTACATTCAGTTCTTTTGACAAGAATTCATCCGGAAAAGCAGACTTGCCATCTGTCGTTACATAATAAGGTACTTCAGACATTTCAGGCGCATCACTTACTTTTCCGTTGATGTATAAGATCCCATTAACAACCCTCACGGTATCCCCGCTAATGGCTACACAGCGTTTAATAAAATTCTCCCGCTTATCTACCGGCCTTACCATTATATCATCCCGCTCCGCCAGCAGCATATCCCGACTTCCACCGCGTGCTTCATATACGCGCAGGTAATCATAATAATTGATTTCGGACTGAAACTCACCAATAACGGTATCGCCTACCGGATAATTAAATACGACAACATCGTTACGTTTTACGGGACTGGAAAATATCCTTTTGAACGGTAATTTGATCCACTCCAGGTATGATTTGGTTTTAACAACAGGGAGGGTATGATGTACAAATGGAAATGATAAAGGTGTGTTCGGCATCCTGGGGCCGTAACTTGTTTTACTCACAAAGAGGAAATCGTTCACCAATAAGGTCTTTTCCATTGATCCGGTTGGAATGGTATATGCTTCAAAAACAAAAGTTCTGATTATGGTTGCAGCAACTATGGCAAATACCGCAGCGTCTATCCATTCCCGGGTAGAAGATTTTTTATAATTCTTTACAACGGCCTGGCCGGCATATCGTTCGTTTTTTGAAAAGCCCAGGTAGGGGAAATATAAAAAAGGAACAAAAACGGCAGCGGCATGATGCAACACGGAAAACCTGCCAAAATGTTCAACAAAAATGATAAAGATCCAGATGGTTATAAACTGCCCGATTATCGGAATAAATTGAAGGTAGAACCAATAACTCTTGATCTGCATTTTTTCTACGATCAGCCAGGTATTATAAAAGGGTATAAAGGCTTTCCAGGGAGTAATGCCGGCCTTTTGAAACATGCCATATAAACCGATATGAAATCCAATCGTTCCGAGTATAAAAATGATCCAGCCCCAGCTCATGTTGGTAATTATTTAAATGTGTGCAAAAATAGCATAAATCAGCGACTCGTTTACTTTGTCGCTATGAAAGGCTAAAAATTACAAATTCCCCTGTTTTTTATAAATTTTAGGGTATTTTACAGGGTTAGCATCCATTAAAATAGACAGTTGATCATTGCATGCAATCTTTTTCCATCAGGGATATAGAAAACCTCAGCGGAATAAAAGCCCATACCCTTCGTGTTTGGGAACAACGTTATGGTCTGATTATGCCCGGCAGGAAGGAAAGCCGCCACCGGGAATATACCAATGATGACCTGAAGCAAATCCTGAAGATATCATACTTGTATCACCAGGGATATAAAATTTCCAATATTGCCCGGATGAGTTCGGCAGAGATAAATACCCTTTCCCTCGAATATAACCATCATTCAAGCTTTGAGGTTTTTGTTAATCAGTTAACGGAGGCCGCACTGGATTTTGATGAAGAAAGCTTTGAAAAGGTATTTGAAACACTTATCCTGCACCTTGGATTTGAAAAGGCATTTATACATGTCGTTTACCCTTTTCTGAATAAACTGGGGATGCTCTGGATGACAGGAAATGTACTTCCCGCCCAGGAACATTTTTCGAGTAACCTTATCCGTAAGAAGATTATAATTGCCATTGATGGATTAACTACAA
>JAHEEX010000266.1 GCA_024640465.1 Sphingobacteriales bacterium
AGTGGCTTTCCGCTTTCCCGGTTCAACACAAAATAATCTTTGCCCCTGTTTATATATGCAATTTGCGAAACATAGAAATATTGCGCGGATAATGGATTGTTGCTGATGGAAAAACTTTGATCCCCGCTGGCAAGTAATACATATCTCCCTGGTGCTAAGCCATCTATTTTTATTTCTGCCGTGTGATTCCTCAAATCGGCTGTCTGTGGAAGTACCTGTTTAAATTCTTTCCCGTATTTCTGGTCTTTCAGGAAACTCCAGTATTTATTGGTCCACCTGTCTGTGAAGCTGGATTCTATGGTTTCTGTTACCGGGATGATTCTATAATAAACAGCAGCAATATTTTTAAATCCAACGAGGCATCTCATTGGCTGGTTGGGGAGATTAACTTTTTCCATCTCCAGGCTTAAATCTTTTTTATCAAGTTGTTGCAGCAACCTTTTACAATTCAGTCCGCCTTCGGATTCCGGGAACTTCAAAACAACTTCTTCGCAATCTTTTTTGATTTTTGGCAGTACATCTCTGGATTTGGTTTTATTAAAATTATTTTCATCGATCCTGGCATTTTCCAATTCATGGGATGCTTTGAGAAAAGCCGCTTGTGCTGATGCAGGTATTGAACTATATCGGTTATAGATATCTGATAATGACTTAACATAAAGATCGTTTTTGTCTTCGATCACTGCATGTTCATGAATGTATTGTAATCTGCCCAGGTCAAGGTCTATGAGTGCTTCAGGATTTTTATCAGAAAGATGAAAGCGGATAAGGTCCTGGTACAGTAATAATGCCTGGGCGTAAAGTGAGCTGCTGTCTGTAATTTTAAATTTGTGTTTTGTAAATATTTCGGCTGATGAAAATGCTTCAGGATCTATGATCTCAAATGATGCTGCATGTTTTTGCAGGTCCCGTTCATTATTTGTAAAGTATGCCAGGGCAGCGTGTGCCGTTAAATCATAGAGGCTTGGTCGCAGGTTTCGTTGATTACCTTTTATAATGACCGGCTCGAAAGTATTTAACTTAGCCAATTCGAGCGCTTTTTTATCTTTCAATGATGCAAGGTAATTTTTGGTGATCTCAGCATGAAGATCTGCTGCGGTCCATGTTTTGATATCGGTCCCTTTTTCAATTGTTTGAGTGCGTTCGTAAAGTTCCCAGCGATGTTCCTGTAGATATATCCAATAGGCAGAAGCTTTTAAGCTATATAATAAGGACAGGGCTGGTTGTTTTGCTGTTTTTATTTCCTTGTCGAGTAGCTGGATATATTTCGGACGGGCATCTTCCTGGGTAGATTCCATCAGTTGGCCCATATACACCAATGCTTTGATTTGCTGCGCATCATTCTTTTCTTTCTTTGCCTGGGCATAGATGTTTTCCACTTCTTTCAATGCGGATTCCGGAAGGAATTTCTTTTCCATCAAATTGCTAACCTTCTTCCATGATTCAGTGTAATCATTCATTTTTACTTGTGCATTTACGGGTAAAGCAAGCCAACAGAAAAGGGCTATTAAATAAGTATATTTTATCATAATATCTGATTGGTAAAAGGTATTAAATTCCCGCTTCTTTTCCTCGCGTCATTGCGGTTATGTTTCTCGTTTCGTTTTCCTCCCCCTAAAGTCTGAGTACGTTTATATTTCCAATTTCACCCCCTCCAGAGGGGGACATAACAGCCCTTACTCAAAGGAACTCTGCGTCCTCATTTCTCTGCGTTCAATTTTTTGGATTCTTATTTAGAAGAAATTACACAAAAACAAAGGCGGATTAACAAAGTATTTTGCTAATCCGCCTTTAATATAATTATCATTAATTTATTTCTTCATCGCTTCGGCCATTTTGATGCCGATATCCGCAGGGCTGTCAACCACGGTAATACCACATTCCCTCATGATCCTCATTTTAGCGGCTGCGGTGTCATCTGATCCGCCAACAATGGCACCAGCATGACCCATCCTTCTGCCGGGAGGTGCTGTCTGACCAGCAATAAATCCAACTACCGGTTTGGTTCCATTTGCTTTGATCCAATTGGCCGCTTCTGCTTCCATTCCGCCACCAATCTCGCCAATCATTACAATGCCTTCTGTAGCCGGATCATTCATAAATAATTCAATGGCTTCTTTGGTGGTTGTACCAATGATTGGGTCACCGCCAATACCAATTGCCGTAGTAATGCCAAGTCCGGCTTTTACAATCTGATCAGCCGCTTCGTAAGTAAGCGTACCTGATTTTGACACGATACCGATATTCCCTGGTTTGAAGATAAAGCCGGGCATGATGCCTACTTTACATTCGCCGGCTGTAATAACACCCGGACAATTGGGCCCAACTAGGCGGGTCTTTTTGCCGGAAAGGTAAAGCTTCACTTTTACCATATCCTGAACAGGGATTCCTTCTGTGATACATACTACCAGACCTATTCCGGCCTCAGCGGCTTCCATAATCGCATCACCGGCAAAAGCAGGCGGTACAAAAATGATGCTCACATCGGCACCGGTTTGTTTAACCGCGTCAGCTACTGTATTGAAAACGGGTTTATCGAGATGTGTGCTGCCCCCTTTTCCGGGAGTAACGCCACCTACCACATTGGTACCATATTCAATCATCTGGGTGGCATGGAAAGTACCTTCCGTTCCGGTAAAGCCCTGAACAAGGATCTTTGAGTTTTTATTGACTAAAACCGACATGTTATTTGATTAAGATGCGCAAAAATAGGGAAAATAACCGCAAAGGCAGTAAGGCCGCAAAGGAATCGACAGGAAAATTTATTACTTGTACCCCCAGGTGAGGGATCCCCAGTAACTTTGCCAGTTGGCCCGGGATGTATCACTCAATTCCTCCATTTTAACCACACTTAACATCCATTCACCGGAGAGGCTAACGGGAACCTGTAATCGGCCATTTTCGTCGGTATACAAATCTTTCATGTTTGTTTTGCCATTTAGCCTGTGCCAGACCTTAACCATATTATTTGCTAAAACGGAATCTTTAAAAAGGATCTTTACAGGCAGGTCCTGTCCTTTTTTTAAACTGTAGGGATGCCTGAGTGGAATAATATCCAGGGGCAGGCCTGTTTTCTGATTATAAGAGGAATCTTTAATGGCACCTATCTGAAAAATGGTTTTTACACTTCGTTTATAATATTCCCTGCCCATTGAATCACTAAGGCCATTGGCAGCCCTAAAATCAAAAGCATTTTGCAAGCCATCTTCTTTTAAATAGGTCTGGAATGTATCAGCAGAAATTTGAATATACTTATTGGTAGATTGGTAAGTAACCATTACGGTTCCTTCGTCAAAAAACTGGAGATTCAGTGAATCCCCTTCTGTGCTGTCGGTCAGCAGGTTTTTAAGATCATCATCTATATCCTTATAAAAAAGTTTTAGTTCTTCAACGGCAGACCTGTTTCCATGCCAGTTTTCGCCATGAAAATTTTCGCCTACCCGGAATTTTACGCTAACCATTTCACCCGGTTTGAGTATGAAATGAATGGGCTCCAGCCAAAATTCATGTCCGTTAAGTAATGCGGAAAAAACCAATAAAAAAAAGAGGGAAGCCGCTTTTTTCATTGTTCTTTATTTAAGCAGGTCATTCATGTTGCGATCATTGCTGATCTTGCCTTTCATTTCAAGCATACGCATATCTTTTGCATCCTGCAGAAAATCTGAAGCAAATATAAAACTGTTGAGTTTTTCGTTTTTACTGAAGATAATTTCCTTATTAGTGCCTTCCCATTCTTTAAGTCCCTGGTACATATAAATGATCTTATCACCAATCTCCATCACACTATTCATATCATGGGTGTTAACCACAGTGGTAATATTGAAATCAGTGGTAATCTCCCGGATCAGTTTATCAATTACCAATGAAGTTTGCGGATCAAGCCCTGAATTGGGCTCATCGCAAAAAAGATATTTTGGATTTAATACAATAGCACGTGCAATGCCCACTCTTTTTTTCATACCGCCACTGATCTCTGCCGGGAATTTTTTATGTGCGTCTGTAAGGTGCACGCGGTCTAATACTTCATCAACCCTTTTCTGTTTTTCTCCCCTGGTCTTGGTACTGAACATATCTAAAGGGAACATGATATTTTCTTCAACGGTCATGCTGTCGAATAATGCGGAGCCCTGGAATAGCATGCCAATCTGCTGACGCATGGCTTTCTTATCCTTGGTGCTCATGGAAGTGAAATTCTGTTCGTCATAAATGATGTCACCGGCATCAGGTTCAAACAAGCCCACAATACATTTCATGAGAACGGTTTTACCGCTACCGCTCGATCCAATGATCAGGTTGCATTTGCCGGTTTCCAGGGTGGCAGAAACGTCGTTTATGACCACTTTGCCGTCAAAACCTTTTTTAATATGTTGTACTTCAATCATGTAAAACTCAGATTCTTTGCGTTCTTGATTTCTTTGCGGTTGATTATAACATTAACGCTGCTAAAACATAATCTGCCAATAATAT
>JAHEEX010000267.1 GCA_024640465.1 Sphingobacteriales bacterium
CTGCATCATATTCATTGTTCGAGCCAACAGGTTTCTCTTTTGCTCTTTGTAAAAGTTCCAGCCTGAAATCGATTGGATCCTTGCCCATCATTTCAGCCAACTCGTCCAGGAAAGACTGCTCAGCCGCCGCATTGAAATTTGACCTCGGTGCCCTGAATGCTCCAATAGTAATGTTGGAAGGTATTTCCCAGCCCTCTGCCAGGTAGTTGTCTACGGCGCCGGCAGGGAACCTGTTTGCATGAATAGCATGTTCAGGAATACCGCCACCTTTTACATGAAATGCGATCAAATTATTATTTGCATCAAGTGCTGCCCGATAAGTTGCCGTGTACATAGGCCTGTAGATTCCGTAGGTCATATCATCTTCACGACTGTACACGAGTTTAACAGGAGCTTTTACTTTCCTGGAGATAAGTGCCGCTTCTACAAGATAATGTCCATATGCCCTGAGTCCAAAGCCACCCCCCATCCGGGACATTTGAAGTTCAATTTTTTCGGGTGGCAGATTTAAGATCTTTGATAATGTAGGTTCTATCCAACCGGGGGCCTGGTGAGGACCGATCAGTAATGCTGATTCATCTGTTACATGGGCGAAGTAATTCATAGGCTCCATACAATTGTGCGGCAGAAACGGGGCATTGTATGTGCGTTCCAGGATCTTAGCTGCATTTTTGAATGCAGTCTCGGGATCCCCATCTTTTCGTAACTGCTGGGCAGGTTTTTTCGCGTACTCAGCCATTATTGCCAACTGGGCACTGGTAGTCTCCAGCGTTCCCGGAATAATGATCTCTCTTTTTCCTCCTCTGCCGGCCACGGTATTTTTAGTATCGCCGGCAGGTTCCCATTGCAGTTTTAGTTTTTTACGGGCAGTCATCACTTCCCAGGTGGTCTTTCCCACCACTACCAGCAGATCGTTGAATGTGCGTGTATCAAACCCACCCTGTTCAAATCCCTCTTCAAACATTTTTACTGTGAAAACGTCTTTGATGCCGGGCATTTTCAGGGTTTCAGATGCATCAAAAGATTTAAGTTTCATCCCGAATCCAGGTGGATGTTCGATCATGGCGATCAGCATGCCTTCCTGTGTGTAATCCAATGCAAAAAGCGGTTTGCCGGTAACGATCTTTAAGCCTTCCACATTTTTAGCAGAGCTTCTTACTACCTTAAAATCCTTCACATCTTTCAGCTTAACCCCTTTGGGTATGGGCAGGCCTGCAGCTTTTGAAGCAAATTCACCATAGTTTCCTGACTTGCCGCTTTTCTCATGATAGATCATGCCGGATTTTGTTGTCAGTTCTTCAACAGGCACAGCCCAGGTTGCTGCTGCGGCGTCCATCAACATTTTACGGGCTGCCGCACCTGCTTCCCGGAGGGGCCTCCAATACATCCTGATTGAATTGCTTCCGCCGGTAAATTGCGGCCCTAATTTCTTGTTATCGTGCGGTCCCATTTCGATCACGACTTTTTTCCAGTCTACATCCAATTCCTCTGCGATGATCATAGGGAGTGAGGTCATCACATTTTGTCCAAATTCCGGATTGGGGTTCAGAATTTTGATGATATTGTCTGAAGTGATCTTGATATAACCAGTTATTTCATTCCATTCATCTACAGGATTCCCTGCATTTATTTTCATATCCGGGAGTAATTTGGCCAATGCGCTGAAACTGATCATCAGGCCGCCACCGGCAAGCATGGACGATTTCAGGAATGCACGTCTGCTTTGTGAAGTTTTACTCGTTTCCATGTAGAATTCGTTGATTTTTAGGAATGGTGTTTGAATATTTTTATTTCTGCTTTGCAGCTGTCTGAATGGCTTCTTTGATGCGCAAATAGGTACCGCACCGGCAGATATTACCCGACATGGCGGCCTCAATTTGTGCTTCGGTAGGATTGGGGTTTGTTTTTAACAAGGCTACCGCGGACATGATCTGACCGGTTTGGCAGTAACCACACTGGGCCACATCGTGTTCCAGCCATGCCTTCTGGACGGGATGTTCACCATTTGCTGAAATACCTTCAATGGTTGTGATCTCACTCTTTCCTACTGCTGAAACAGGCAATTGGCAAGATCGAACGGCAGCGCCATTAAAATGAATAGTACATGCACCACACATGGCAACGCCACAGCCATATTTTGTACCATGCATATTCAGATGCTCTCTCAAAACCCAAAGAACAGGTGTGCTGGGATCTACATCCACTTGTTTTGTACTCCCATTGATTTTTAAGTTATAAATAGCCATGCGCCAGTTTGTTTAGTTTATTTAAAGTAATCGTTATTTTTTGTTTCTAAGGGCTTTAACCATGGTGGGGGTTATAACCCCCGGTATTTTATTGCCCCAGCTGTTTTTAGAATAATTAAGCACATCAGCAATTTGTTCATCGGTCAGGTATTCCTGGGATGGCATGGGCACATTATACTTTTTGCTATTGACCATCACTTCACCTGATTGTCCTTTCAGTATCACATTGATCAAACTGTCTGCCGGTTTTTTCATGTAATCAGCTTTTGCCACCGGGGGATTGATCCCCGCCATTCCTTTCCCATCTTCCAGGTGACAATTCTGACAGTATAGTGCATACACTTCTTTGCCTCTTTTGATGCTTTCATTCAATTCCTGATCAGGTAAGGTACTGCTGGTCAATGCAACTCCAACCATGATCACACAAAATGTCAATTTTTTATTCATGATCCTGACAGCTTATTTAATCGTTACAAAGGTGAGGTCATTCTCCCAAAGCTGGCTTATACATATTACTGATTTCCCTACCAAATTCACTGATTAATTGGCGGCGATCGGGAATCATGCCGGTAAGCGCTTAATTTTGGGCTACAAGAGCATTTTATGGAAGAGTTACTGAAGTTTGAGACCATCAGTCAATACAATGCATTCAACAACCATGAAACATTGCACCCGCTGGTGACTGTGATTGATTTTTCGAAGGCCGCTCCGCGGAGATTAAGGCGCACCTGGTTCGGGTTTTATATGGTATTGCTGAAGGACGTGAAATGCGGGGATCTCCGCTATGGAAAAAATACATACGACTACCAGGAGGGGACGCTGGTATTTATTTCGCCAGGGCAGATCCTTGAAGTTGAGCCTTCGGATGAATTATATCAACCGAAGGGTTATGGGGTAATTTTTCACGCAGATCTGATTCATGGAACCGCTTTGGGCAAACATATTGAGGACTATACCTTCTTCAGCTATAGATCAAGCGAAGCGCTTCATGTGTCTGAGCGTGAACGTCAGCTTGTATTGGATTGCTTTTCTAAAATACAATATGAATTAGAACATGCAGTGGACAAGCACAGCAAAAATCTGATCGCTTCCAATATTGAATTGTTGCTGAATTATTGTGTCCGGTTTTATGACAGGCAGTTCATCATCCGTGAAAATGTCAATAAAGGAATTCTGGAAAGGTTTGAAGCCCTGCTGAAAGAATTCTTTGTATCTGATAAACCACAGACTATTGGCTTGCCTTCCGTTGCGTACTGCGCCAGCGAGCTTAATCTTTCCGCAAACTATTTCGGAGACCTGATCAAAAAAGAGACGGGTAGATCTGCGCACGAATATATACAGGCTAAATTGATCGACGTAGCCAAAGAGAGAATTTATGATGTCAATAAGTCGGTCAGTGAAATTGCGTATGGACTGGGATTCAAATATCCTCAGCACTTCAGCAGGGTATTCAAGCAGTATGTAGGGATATCTCCACAGGAATACCGGAATACAATGAACTGATTAATACTAATTCCCCTGATCTTTTATAATTTACTCAAGTAAA
Organism: Sphingobacteriales bacterium; assembly: GCA_024640465.1. Lineage (GTDB taxonomy): Bacteria > Bacteroidota > Bacteroidia > Chitinophagales > Chitinophagaceae > Pollutibacter. Next base: position 3,793 of record JAHEEX010000267.1, read on the forward strand.
GACAAACTCTGGCCAGGCAGGCGACAGGGATTTTGTCATTGCATTATGAACAATTAAATTAAAAGAATTGACAAAGGGAAATAACAAACTTTTGACAGCAGAACAAGGGAAAGAACTGCTCAGCATATTGAAATCGCGTTTCGAGAAGAATATGGGCCGTCACAAGGGCCTTGAATGGAGCAAGGTACAGGCAAAATTGCAGGCAAATGCCGGGAAATTGTGGTCGCTCAATGAAATGGAAAGAACCGGTGGCGAACCGGATGTTGTGGGCCAAGATAAAAACACGGGCGAATACGCTTTTTATGATTGTTCACCGGAAAGTCCTAAAGGTCGCACCAGTCTTTGCTACGACCGTGAAGCGTTGGATTCCAGGAAGGAGCACAAACCGAAAAGCAGCGCCATGGACATGGCAGCGGCCATGGGAATTGAGCTTCTAACGGAAGAACAATATCAAGAGCTGCACAGACTCGGAGCCTTTGACACGAAGTCCTCGAGTTGGCTGAAAACCCCTGGCGATATTAGAAAACTCGGCGGCGCCATCTTTGGTGATCGCCGATTCGGCCGTGTCTTCGTATATCACAACGGTGCGGAGTCCTACTACAGCGGCAGGGGATTTCGTGGCTGGCTACGGGTTTAGTTCCCCTACGAATCATGAAGGCGATTCAAGGTTAC
>JAHEEX010000268.1 GCA_024640465.1 Sphingobacteriales bacterium
ACGCTAAATGTTTCATTCCGGTTGGACCAACCAGGTCTCCTTTTTCTTCCCAAACCAGTTCCATCATCATGGCAGCCTTCCTGCTCAGTGGTGTTTTAAATACGTGCCCCCTTCCCCTTTGCATAACCTCCATGGCTTTCTGCGCTTCTTTATCTGTCCCCTTAAACTTTTCTTTCATCGTTTTTTCGTCCTGGTGGATCAGGGCATATTTTTTCCTGACCCAGAACTGGGTCATTGCATCCAGTTGTGCCCATTCGTCGAGTGCAGGCAATACTTCAGAAGGCTTTTTAGCCGCAGTAATGGGTTTGTATTTCTGCGGGTTGAAATATTCCGGAACCTGCTGGCGAACATCACTGAATTTAATTTTGATCTTATGCTTTTGCCTCAGTGCATCGGCGGTGGGGCTATAACCGTTTTTGAGGGAACGAATAATATGTGGGGTTGCTTCACTGACCTTTCCTGATTCAGAAAGGATCAGTCCGATTCCGCAATTGGCATCCGGGTGATCAGGATCTATACGCAATGTTCTTCGGAAAAAAGATGCCGCTTTTGCCGTATCGCCCAGTGTGAGCCAGGATTGTCCGAGGTTATTCAACACACGGGCATCTTCTTTTTCCTTAGCCATGTATTGAAGTATTGGAATGGCATTATGTGCAAAGCCGGTCTGGTGTAGAATGACAGCCAGGTTATTCCTGGCAAGCGGCTGGTCTGGATTTGCAGCAGTTACACAAAGCATGGCATAGACTGCAGATACCGGGTCTTTCTGTATCAAAAACACCGGTCCGATATTAATTAATGCATTGATATCGCCATTATATTTTGCAATGAGTTGATTGACATCTGAAACTGTTTTGGCAGGAATTGTTTTGCGACAATCTGAAAGCAATAACTGAATATAAGAAAGGTATTGGTCGTGTGAATTCAGCGCGGGAATCTTTGCTATAAGTGCTGTTTGCTTTTTAGGCAGGCTTATAAGCGTCTCATCCCCGGACCCGGCAGGGACGCCTTTTTCCTGCATCGTCTGTGCCATTTTCATCCCCTGGCGCATCTGCTCTTTTTCTTTCTCCGTCAGGCCCATCTTCTTCATTTCGTCTTCGATCATCTTATTGATGTCAGATCCGGAAGCCTGTTTGGGAGGCGGTTTCGCGGGTTTCGTCTGGGCCCCGGCAACGCAGGAAGCCAGGAGATATAAAATGAATAAAACCTTTTTCATACAGGTTTATTTATTCAAAAATCTCTTCTTTAGCCAGCGCAAACAATCCCTTAAATCAGTGATTTTTTCAAAACAGATATGTATGAATCGGCATCTTTAAAGGGCATGACCTGCGGTCTTAACCCCAAGGGGCGCGAAGAGAATAAGGAACGCGATGGTGTCTGTGTGTTACATGATTAGTGGTGGCAAGAAGACTGTTATTCCCTTAATTTTAATTGGATTATGCCAAATTGGTTTAATAGGCAGGATCGTTTCGGATTGTAGAGACGCAATGTCGCAAAGGAAATTCCCCGTTTCATTGCAGTTAAATTTTTACATTTATACTATGAAAAAACTCCTCCTCATTATATGTGCCGCCCTGTTGTTTTCAACTGAAAACAGCTTCAGCCAAAGCCCCAATAATTCCGACAGGAAATGGTGGAAAGAAGCCATCGTTTACCAATTGTATCCCAGAAGTTTCAAAGACAGCGACGGCGATGGCATTGGTGATCTCAAAGGCATCATCTCCCAGCTGGATTATCTCAAAAGCCTCGGCGTTGATGCAATCTGGCTCAATCCGATTTACAGTTCGCCCAATGATGATAACGGCTACGATGTAAGCGACTACCGCAATATCATGAAAGAATTTGGCACGATGGCTGACTTCGACGCTTTACTGAAAGGCCTGCACAGTAGGGGCATGAAACTGGTCATGGATATTGTGGTGAACCACAGCAGCGATGAACACGAGTGGTTCAAACAAAGCAGGAGTTCCAGGACCAGCCCTTACCGAAACTATTACCACTGGTGGAATGCGGAAAATGGTAAACCGCCTTATAGATACAGTCTCTTCGACATCAACCACGATGCCTGGATGTACGACTCGCTCACCAATGCCTATTACCTGCATTATTTCTCCCGCAAGCAACCCGATCTAAACTGGGAGAATCCCAAACTCCGGCAGGAAGTGTATGATATCTTAACATTCTGGGCAAAAAAAGGAACCGATGGTTTCCGGCTGGATGCCTTTCAGTTTGCTGCTAAAGACACTACCTGGCCTGCATTTCCGGTTGGGTTTGAAAAAAACTTCATTAAATACTACGCCATGCAAGGTAACCTGCACGGCTACCTGCAGGAAATGAATGCCGCGGTATTGAGTAAATTTGATGTGATGAGTGTGGCTGAAGGCGCAGGCAATTCATTTGAAGACGCTCACAACCTGGTGGACGCGCATCGCAAAGAACTGAATATGGCTTATGCCTTTGATGGTGTGGACATTGCCAAAATGGAAGGGTACAGCCTCCTGCATTTCAAAGAAGTATTTTCCCGCTGGGACAGCGCTTTTGCAAATGATGGATGGTTATCGATATACCTGGCCAATCACGACCAGGCCAGGATGGTGACCAGGTTTGGCAACGATGATCCGGCATTCAGGGATCTGTCATCAAAGATGCTGACCACTTTTATCCTCTCGATGCGGGGTACGGCCTATTATTATAATGGCGATGAACTGGGCATGACCAATGCGGGCTTTGAAAAAATAGATGATTATAAAGATATGCCTACCCTCAATGAGTATCAGAACCAAAAAAACAAAGGAGGGGATCTGAATAAATTCATGCAACGGATAAAATTCGAATCAAGGGATAACGGTCGCACACCTTTCCAATGGAATGCCACCACACATGCGGGATTTACCACCGGAACCCCCTGGATAAAAGTCAATCCCAATTACAAAACCCTCAACGCTGCTGCACAGGAAAAAGATCCCAACAGTTGTCTGAATTATTTCAGGACCCTGGTGAAACTGCGTAAAGCCAATCCGGTGCTGGTGTATGGAAAATATACATTGCTGGATAAAAATAATCCAAAAGTGTATGCATATACCAGGGAAGAAGCTGGCAGGAAATTACTGATCGTTCTGAATTTTAGTTCAACAAAAACTGAGGCAAATATCGGTTTCAATATAACAAATGCGAAACTGCTGTTAACCAATTATCCGAATGTAACAGTAAATAATCTCAGCCAGTCAATCATAACGCTAAGGCCTTTTGAGGCTATCATTTATCAATTTTAAGATACCCTCTTTGCTGCTTTGCCACTTTGCGGTTAAAATGTAAAAATCAAAACCTGTCCATCGTCATGTTTTTACATGATTGAAATCCCTTTGTGATAATCCTCACAGACCCCCGGAAGCACCCGAAATAGCTTTACACCCGCTGCCAAACACACCGCAGCAACCATCAAAAAAATTATATATGAAAAAGCTATTCTCATTAGCCATACTGGGTTTTTTCCCGGTATTTTTATTTGCACAGGTTGGTCATATCATGCAGGGTATCGGCGCACATAATATGTCGATGGGTGGTGCAGCCACCGGACAACCACTGGATATCAACGGCGCACTTAACTGGAACCCCGCCGGTATTTCAGCATTCAATACAAAAGTGTTTTCTGCCAACGCAGGTCTCTTCTTCTCCTCCCCACAACTATCGTCTTCCGTTCCAACTGGTTCAGGCACTTTCAGTGGCGTTACAGAAGATGATCGTGGTACATCCGTCATGCCGGCATTAGCCATGGTATGGGGAAAGAAAGACAGCAGGCATACCTGGGGCGTTTCTGCTTTTGGCATCAGCGGATTTGGCGTAACCTTTCCTGAGAACATGAGCAACCCAATCAATATGCCTCAGGAAAATGGGGGCTTTGGCAGGATAGAATCTGATTATATGCTATTGCAGGTGGGAGTTACCTATGCGTATGAATTGTCTGATAAATTTTCAATTGGTGTTGCACCAACATTTAATTATGGCGCATTGACTCTCGAGCCTAACCCGATCGCATCACCCAGCCAGACCAAAGGATATCCGAAGAGCGATAAAGCATCTGCTCTGGGATTTGGAGCACAGGTTGGCGTATTCTTTAATTCAGGTACAGGCTTCAAAGCAGGCGCATCGTATAAATCTGAGCAGTATTTTGGCGAATTTGATTTTAAAAATACCTACCTCGATGGTACAGCCGCTCCTAACGCGCAATTCACCATGAATTACCCATCAATCATTTCTGCCGGTCTCGGATATTCTAATACTCATTTTGACCTTGCCCTCGATTATCGTTTTGTGAATTATGAAAGTACTGAGGGTTTTCAGGATAAAGGATGGACTCAAACCGCTTCTGTTGCTGGATTCGGATGGAAGAACATGTCGGTTGTTTCCGCAGGTCTACAATTCAAAGGAATTAAAAAATTAC
>JAHEEX010000098.1 GCA_024640465.1 Sphingobacteriales bacterium
AAAGAGGGAGACAGATACGGTATGATTGATTCCTCAGGCAAAGCGGTCATCCCCTTTACGTATACATTCCTTTCGCTTTTTTATGAAGACCGGGCTATTTTTAAAGAAGGTAATAATTATGGATTTATAGACAGAAGCGGCAGGGTGGTAATACCTGCTCAATATGAATATGTTTCCCGTTTTTCAGAAGGTCTTTGTTTGGTGCGCAATAATTCCGGGGTTGGGTTTATTGATATGACTGGTACTGTGGTGATTCCAATTAAAAATTATAACAAACTCTCCATGAATGAGATTTTTAAAGCACCTTCCTCAGAATCGAGTGTTATTATTTCTGATTTTTCTAATGGCTTTTCAAGTGTGAAAAAAAATTACTATTCCGGTAAGCAGATGATTCAATCCGATTTGCTTTTTTATATGGATAGAACCGGGAGGGAGTATCATGAATAACGCAGAGAAAGGAGAACGCAGCGTTTCGCAGAGGATTCCTTGCTCCTTTGCGGTTAAATATCGCTATTTCAATAGCAATGAAAACATAAAAAGCAAAGATCAGTAAACCAACTTCATTCCCTCCCCCAGCCTGCACGCCACCAGCACTCCTCCCTTCGCCACACTGTAATCCAAACAAACCGCATTTGGGTTTTCTATCCTGGGGATCCCCTTCAGCCAGTAATGCCCAAAGAAAACGGGTTTATCATTCGTGTAGGTATGATAGTTATCAGCGGCGGATAATTTCATTTCAGCAATTTCTTCCGGGCAATCGATCATCACATCTTTCAACTGCTCTCGGATGGAAGGGTCGCGCCACCACCTGACCCGGCATTCATGGCGCAGATTTCCGTCCTTATCCAAAAATGAATGTCCGTCTGGCAGGACGCTTTCTTTTCCTTTGAGCGTTTCTTCAACAGCAGTATGGACTCCGGTCTTATCTGTCTTATCATTTCCTTTGCTGAGAAAATCGGTAGTGGTGCCCGTATACTGGTGTTGCAGAAAATGAATATGTGCATCGTCCCAGCAGGCATGCACTACCCGGAATTGATCGAATTCCAAAAACAGGGGCAGGGTCTTGAACCAGTCGAGAAATGCTGCCCACTCACCATCGTAGTGCCGGAACTGTTCGAGGGTTTCGATATGCTGCGTGATCTCTTTTAAACTGTGATCGCGGAAGAAGCCGCCTTTTTCTGTATGAGGTGTATGAAAGGAAATGGCATTGAATTCATGGTTACCCATCACGGCATGTGCGTTGCCGGATAGCACCATATCTCGAACGAGATGCAATGTCTCGCGGATCTTAGGTCCGCGGTCGATAAAGTCGCCCACAAAAACAACCTGTCTTTTTTCCGGATGACTGTATACCCCAAACCTGCGGGTATAGCAGAGTTTTTGGAGGAGGCGCTCCAGGGCATCGGCATGGCCATGGATATCGCCGATGATATCATAATTAGTGTTAACCGCCATGCTACTAAGTAAACAAATAATCCGTAATGAAATTCATTTCAGGCAATCTAAATCATTGATTTTCGTTTTATAATCTGATCTTGATCGAATCAATTAATTATGAAACAGCTGATCACCATACTTATCTTTTCCTTTAGTATTGCATCCTGCGGAAATGGCGACACACGCTCCCTGGTTGATCCGGGTGCCGTGTCAACAGTACCTCCCTTGCCTTCAAGTCCAACATTGGTAAATGATTCTACAAACATATTTAAGTCGCAGCCCACTGTAGCGCTTAATCCCAAACATGGTTTACCGGGTCATCGTTGTGATATTCCCGAAGGTGCGCCATTGAATGCGGCACCAGGAAGCCAGGCACCGGCGGTGAACATGAAACAAGCTGCTGGTGCGGCCAGACTTAATCCGCAGCATGGTGCTCCGGGTCATCGTTGCGATATAGCCGTTGGGGCCCCATTGTAAAAAGAGTTTATCGCAGAGAAATGAGAGCGCAGAGTCAACGCAGAGAAGGTTTCTCGCAGCACTGACATTGACCTTTCCCATTTCCCTGTCCCGTACTTTTCCCTTTCTTCATACCCATGCCTTGCTGACTGTTGATGATAGCATCAAATTCAGCTTTATCCATTACGACCGGAATATAATTCACATCCAGCCTTTTAAGGTTGCGTACAAAAGCGCGAAGGTGGTTTTCGGATGCGCTGATCAAATCAGTATAAGTGTTCTTTATTTCTTCCTTCGATGTTTTGGCCCTGGCTTCTTTTAAATCACGGATGTCCACTTCTTCCACTTTGGCACCGGCTCTGAAAGCTGCTTCGAGACTGGTTTTACCTGATGTAATCAGTTCTTCATAGAGATTTTTGAGTTGCTGGTTGTTAAATGCCCCACGCTTATCTGCATTATTATCTACCGGGTCTTTCAATTGATATTTATCAATCAGCAATTTCATCCGGGCCATATGGTTTATCTCACTTTCGCTGATATGCACAAAAGGCATCTGGTCCCAGTTTTCATTCAATGTCTGGTAAACATCCCTCGCCATTTTTTCTTCTTCCCGCATCAGGAGAATACCGGCTCTTTCATTTTCTGAAAGGGTTTGTGCATGAAGGGCTGCAGAGAATAAAACGACAATAATTACTAAAATCTTTTTCATGATGAATGTATTTTGAATACTATCGGCCAGACTCAAATGGGCTGTTGATAATTGCATTGTAATCTGACTGACCGAGGTAGATTGGTGTATAAGCAATTCCCTGGTTTTGCAACACTTTTACAAAGGAGCGCAAGTGGTTCCTGGAGCCTTTGAGCAGGTTTGAGTATACTAAATCGATATCCTGGTTATTTATATCATCTTCACTTAACAAATTTTGCAAATCGCGAATATCCACTTCTTCTATGGCGGCCCCTGCTTTCAGCGCTTCGATGTAGGATATATTTCCCTGCGCGATAAAAGCATTATAGAGGGTCTGGATATCAGTGTTAATGAAAGTCCCTACTGGGTTTGATCCAACGGGATCGGTCAGGCTATATTTTTTCACTAACAGCAGGACTGCGTCCATATGGGTTTGTTCCGCTTTGGAAATATTATTGAAAATGGGTTGCGACCATTTCTGATAAAAAACGATATAGGCATCCCTCGCCATTTTTTCTTCTTCCCGCATTAGCAGGATGCTTTCTGTTTCGTCCTGGCTGAGTGGTTCATTGGGAAGGGCATTTATTTGCTGGCCAAGCATCACATTATTGATGCTGGTAGTTCCTTCGGTATCCGTATTAATGATTGTTTGCGGCTGTTCATCATCTTTATTACAGGCCATGAATGTAAAGAGCAGGAAGATAGCCGCCATTAGATTTGTATACTTTTTCATAGATCTTATTTTATCAATGCAAAGTTCTATTGGTTGCCGGGAGAGAATCTGTACTATTTGTTACATAAAAGTGCAGACGGAAAATATTTCATATTTCGGTACATTGTCATCAACTTCTATGGTCATAATAAATGGCAGGCCCTTGGCTGGGTTTGGGCTATTTCGACGGTTAAAGGCTGTTAATAAACATTGAGACTATTTAACCGCCATGCAACGAAGGACGTTAAGGAAAGACGGGTAACATTCATAAGATTTTTTATTGGGGAGCTGAATGGAAAATAAGGTCTATATTCATTTTTACTAAAATAATTTTATGTCACTACCAGTTGAAAATATCACAGAACCTTTCGCAACTAAATTGCCTGCAAAAGGATTTGCGGCTATGGCCGTATCAGAAGATTTGGTTCCTTTTTCATTTGAAAGAAGAAACCCGGGACCACATGATGTGCAAATCGAAATTGCTTATTGCGGGGTTTGTCATTCCGACCTGCACTTTGTGCGTAACGACTGGGGTATGTCGACATTTCCGCTGGTTCCCGGTCATGAAATAGTGGGCCGGATTGTACGTGTAGGCGATCACGTTACAAAACATAAGGTAGGCGATACCGTAGGGATTGGCTGCCTGGTGGATTCCTGCCAGGAATGTGATGCCTGTAAAGATGACCAGGAACAATTTTGTCCAAACGGGGTGATGACCTATGGCAGTAAGGAAAAAGACAGCCCGTCGATGACCTATGGCGGATATTCCAACCAGATCGTTTGTAATGAAAATTTTGTTCTGAAAGTATCCAATAAACTTCCGTTGGAAAAAGTTGCGCCGTTACTATGCGCCGGCATCACTACATATTCTCCGTTGAGGCGCTGGAAAGTAGGCCCCGGGCAAAAAGTTGCCGTAATTGGGCTGGGCGGTCTGGGTCATATGGCGGTAAAAATTGCTGTTGCCATGGGCGCGGATGTGACCGTACTCAGCACACATCCGCATAAGAAAGCAGATGCTCTGCACCTGGGTGCGCATAATTTTATCGTAACGAGGGATGAGGTTCAGGCCGCTTCCGTGATGAATACATTTGATTTCATCCTTGATACGATTTCTGCCGCCCATGATTATAATTTTTACCTGGGGATGCTGAGGCGCAACGGCACCATGGTTTGTGTGGGGCTACCCGGTGAACCGGCCCATGTTCCTGCCTTTACCCTCGTTTTTGGAAATAAGAGCCTGGCTGGTTCACTGATTGGCGGAATTGCGGAAACACAGGAGATGCTGGATTTCTGTGCAGAGAAAAATATCACGGCCGATATTGAACTGATTGCGATGAAGGATATCAACGAGGCATTTATCCGGATGGAGAATGCGGATGTGAAGTATAGGTTTGTGATTGATATGGCCAGTTTGTAAGTTTAACCGCCAGACCTGCGGGAATAATCGAGTTTTAGGTGGAGGCGTTTCAGGGTATCAGCATGGCCGTGGATATCGGCGATGATATCCAGGTTAGTGCTGACCGCCATGATGTTAAGTTAGCAAAGAAGGGAACAAACTGCATTAAGTTACTTCAGCTGAATCTTAATTGAAGCCGCCGGATAGTATTCATTATACATTCCCCTTTGCATATTTACCCCAGTGGATAATTCCAGGGCTTTGCGTTTGTTTTTTGCAGAGGCACTGAAAAATGGAATGCTTCCGACCATAGACGCAACACCAATCAGAACCATTCCTCCTCCTGTTGCAATTGCTTCATCAGAGCCATCTGGCATTGCATTAAAAAAGAAAAGAAAGAATCCAGCGGTTCCCAATATTGCACCGCCACCTAACATGATCCTGGCGGTTGTTTTTTGTTTTTTACTTTTTTGTAAAAGATCGTCTCTGACCTGATAATTGGGTGAGGTTAATTGCTGTGCATTGAGCGAAAGGGCCATTGACAGCATAAGAATGCATACAATGATCTTTTTCATAAATCTATTTTATCCTAACAAGATAGGAATAGCATGTAATTGAAAAAATGACTATTGTCAGACTTAATTCTCAAAAAAATAAGACCGTAGAAATACGGTAAAATAGGGTAGTTCTAACATTGACAAAAGATGGCAGTCGCCGTATTTTGTTGCCAAATCCAATACTATGAAACTCGTTATGTACCTCGGTAACGACCTCATTGAGGCCGTACCGGTAGAGCCGGGCGGTTTGTCCAAGCCTGGTTACCTCGGAAACTTCAAACGCGTCCTCAAGCTCAAGTACAAGGAACTCCTGAGCCAGGTTCCGGAACCTCCTGAATTTTATGTGGTGGAACCTCCACAAAGGCAATCAGCAACAGGCTCTTGAGCAGGATTCATTGGATTTGATGGATTGGCAGGATGGATTGGTGTGGATTTTTGTGAATTAAATCTTCTTGCCTTGGTTCAATTGAGTTAAAGCTTTATTGCAGCACATCCTCTAAAACATACAATATCCCGTTTCTCGCGAACACGGGATTTTTTGTTGGATGTGCATTGCCAATATACCACCTGTTGTTTTTCCGTTGAACGGGATAGGTTTTGCCATTTACAGATGGAGGTAATTTGCCGGTAGTAGTGAGCAATTCTTTTTCGAGTTCTCCGGCATAAATATGAGATTCTATAATGGATTGTAAAGCAGCACTGTTCTCCGGTTTTTTCAACTCCTGCAATTTATCGTTCCCCAGTTTTTGAAAGGCTTCATTTGTTGGAGCAAAAAGGGTGTATTTATCTTTTCCATTGAGTTTATCCGCCCAGCCGGAAGTCTTTAAAAGTTCTGCGAGTATGCTGAATTGCCTGTCATTGGCAACACCTGCCCAAACCGTATCAATAGGATCTGCACCGGCAAAAGTTTTGCAGCTTTGATTCGACACGATTATTAGAAATGCAATAACCAGCAAACGTATGGATCTTAACATGATCTTCATTTTACATGAAATTATCACATTTTAAGTACAAAAAAGCCCTCTGCGAAATCTCCGCGTTCTCTTTTCTCCGCGATTAAGTTAATATTTAATGATCGTCTTCAAATACCCCCACAACTCATTATCAAAACTTGATACGGCCAATTGCACATTCCCGGCTGAATCTCCCATTCGTATCACTACCAGCTGCTGGGAGGGAACCACATATACTTTCTGGTCATTTTTACCCAATGCCGCATACATATCAGACGGAGCATTTGGTGTCATGAAACCAGGGAATACAGCCTGTAATGTGGGCAGCATATGACTGGCTTTTCCATTCAGCCAGGTGAGGTAGCCGTAAGAGAGATTGAAATTTTGCGATGTATTCGTTTGTGCGTTGAAGTAAGTACTGTCCGATAAAATACTTGTCTGGTCCCATTTCCCTTTATTCAGCATCAGCAGGCCAAAACGTGCCATGCTCCTGGGATTGCTGTAATACACATTATTGAATCCGGTCTTGATCCAGGCACCATTCATGCCAATACGGTCGCGGATCTTTTCCTGGAAATATGCATTATAGGTTTTTCCACTGGCGGCTTCCACCACTTTATCCAGCAATGTATACGGCGCATTATGATAAGCCCAGCGATTGCCCGCATCGGCTTTATATTGCAGGCAGGCAGGTGAAGTGCAGTCGTTATCCGGTTGCACATTATCATCAAGTCCGGTGGTCATGGTCAGCTGATTTTTTATGGTGATGAGGTCTTCTTTTGCTACAGGCAGGGAGGTCCATCCATTTCCCAGGAACTTTGAAGATTTATCATTGATACTCAGTAATCCTTCTTTTTGTGCGATGCCCACCAGCATGCCGGTCATGGTTTTACCGGCAGATGCCCAATACCATAGACTATCTGGAGTAAAGGTTCCGAAATATTTCTCTGCCACGATCTTCCCGTTTTTCAGGATGATGAAGGCCTTGGTGTTTTTCTGCTGCAGGTAGGTATAGAGGTTATTGAGTTCGGTTTCGTTCCAGCCCAGCGATGTCGGTGTGGTGGTTTCCCAGGTGGTTCCGGATGTGGGGGGAAAATATAATGTTGTAGTTGGTGGCGTAACGGGTGGTGTTACCGGGTCTGATTTTGTACAGGCGGAAAAGATGATCAGTAAAAAGATAAAAAAGGGGGTAAGCCGTTCTTTCATAAAATGGATTGAATCTTTAAGACTACTATAACGTTTAAAGGTTTAATTTAATACTGCCAGGTAACGAGAAACAATTGTTTATTGAATGTTTAACGATTACTGCCATGAGAAACACCACACCACTGCATTTATTGCCGGTTATATTCCTTTTTTTATCCTGCTTAGTAAAGGCGCAGGACGCTACTGCTGGATTTGATACCGTTTACCAGAGAGCAGATAGATCATCAGTGAATACGTATCATTTTGATCATCCGGATTTCCGGAATGTTGGATTCGAGAGGTTTTCAATGAAATTGCATAAGCCTTCCGGTAAAAATAATTATAACAGGCATTTCAGTATAGACGGATTAATTAATAATGAAATTACCGTTTTAAATTGGCAGGTATTTATCATTGGTAATTGGAGCAAAGTTCTTAAGCCATACTATTCTGATGGTTCAGAAGAGGACAAGGGTTGGAGTTTTTATCGTAAGGATAAGTTTTCCTGGGGCGAATATTTTAAGGGATATATCCGTTCGGGAAAAGATACGATTTCAAATTTTATTGTGTACACTAAACCTGCTTCGCAGGAGATGTTTTCCGGGTTGTTACAAACGGCCATGTCGTATAACTATGTTACCGATCCTGATCATTTCAAAAAATCTTTCCAGTCAAAAAGGAATTTTGCCATCACTGGAAAAATAGAAGACATTCCTTTTAAACTTATTTATATCGAACCGATAAGAATGATATGGATATTTAAAGAAGAACAACTTCATGCTGTATTTGCAACAGAGGATTTTTATAGGCCGGGAGCGATCTCCGCAGGTGGACAAGCTTCTAATAAGACCTTTCTTTTATTGAAACCCGGTCATACATGGGACGATGAAGCTGAGATGATCCGTCTATCCATGCTGACCATGCTCATTGCCGATCTGGTTAAGCCAGGTGAAATTTATTGATATCCTCGTTTCATTGCGGTTAAGCTGGGATTTTTCCCGCAAAGGAGAAAAGAAACGAAGTATCGCTATGAAATATGTTGAAAAAACAGGAGATTAAAGAGGGATTACCCTTTTTTCCGCTATCTGCCACTGCTACCTTTGGCTTTTCAACAGACCTAAAAAGTTTGCTATTAGCAAACTTTTTAGGTACATTGCAATGGGGGGAATGTTTAACATCATTAATCGCCGGGCCATACTCGAGTATTGCAAAAAATATCCGACAGCTAAACTGGCATTGCTGGTTTGGTATCAGAAAATGTCAAAATCCGGGTATCTCAATTTTAATGAATTAAAAAATGATTTCCCTAATGCAAGCCTGGTTGGTGACGACAGACTGATATTCAATATCATGGGTAATAAATTCAGGCTTATTGTCAGAATTGTATTTGTATATAAACTTGTGCAGGTTAAGTGGTTTGGAACACATAAAGAATATGATCAGATTGATCCATTAACCATTGATAAAAGACGTTGAAGATGGAAATAAGGCCTATTAAAAATAAAAAACAATACCAGCAATATCTGAATTGGGTTGATATTCAATTAGAAAAGAAAATTCAGCCAAATTCGCCTGCCGGGGAAAAGCTGCAAGTCATACTCATACTTATAAAGCATTATGAAGACATCCACTTTCCTATTCCTAATCCGGATCCCATTGCCGCTATTAAATTAATGATGATGGAAAAGGGTCTGAAAAGTAAAGACCTGGTTGGTAAAATTGGCACGAAGGGTCATGTTTCTGCAATATTGAAGGGGAAAAAACCACTAACCTTACATACTGCCAAAATATTACATTCTGAACTGGGGATTCCGGCTGAAGTCTTTTTTAATTGAATCCCACTTCAGTCATTTCTTCTTTGTGCTCTGCATTTTCTTGTGGTTAACCCTATCAAACCGTTAAATTCGCCAATTGTCACCCTGCCGACTTTCACCTGTAGTACAAATTGACTAATTTTGTCGTTAATTGATTTGATTATGCCACTGAAAAGAAGCCTGTTTCAAGTTTTAGTACTGATATTATTACTGGCACCTGCCGGTATCATGGCGCAGGTAAAGAATCCGGTAAAATGGATCTATTCTGCTAAAAAACTCTCTACCGGAAAATATGAACTCCATATGACCGCCACCGTGGAAAAGGGCTGGCACCTTTATTCACAGAACACCCCGGATGGAGGACCTGTCCCTACAAAGTTTACATTTACCAAAAATCCGCTGGTTACCATTGACGGAGCTGTAAAGGAAGTAGGTAAGCTGGAAACCCATTTCGAGAAACTTTTCGACGTTGATGTTAAACAGTATTCAGATAAAGTGGATTTTGTGCAAACAGTAGCGGTGAAGGGTAATGTTAAGACCAATATGGCCGGTAAGGTGGAATATATGCTTTGTAACGATAAAGAGTGCCTGCCCCCCAAAAAAATTGACTTTTCCATACCGCTTCAGTAATTTTTTAAACCAGGCTGATGCTTCGACTGCTACGTAACCTAAGCGCACTTGCTCTTTTTCTTTTACCGCTGCTCATACAGGCCCAGGACAAAGCCCCGGTCTCATTGCGCTATGTTAAGCAACGGATCAACGACACTACAGTCATGCTGTCTTTTCACGCATCAGTGAAACCAGGATTGCGTCTATATAAACTACAGCAAACAAAGGAAGATGCATTATATTCCGAAATAGCATTCGACAGCATATACAATAAATACTTAACCGGAAGCATAACCGAAAAAGGGGATCTGCAGTCTGAAAAGGATGCGGCACTGGACGCCACGGTTTCTTTCTATACCGATTCTGTTGAATGGCAACAACTGGTAACAGTGCGTTCAACCGACAGTGTGGTACTGAAAGGTAATGTCCGGTATATGATTAAGTCGGGCGATGAATTCCTCAACGGAGAAGAGCCTTTTACTTTTTTTATACAAAGGGAAAAGCCTGCAACAACTGTGGCATCGGCAGATTCGGGTGATGGCCTGAGCAATATCAAAACACAATCACTCTGGTGGATATTTTTTGCAGCTTTTGCCGGAGGTTTGCTGGCACTTCTCACGCCTTGCGTGTATTCTATGATACCCGTGACCGTTAGTTTCTTTACTAAGAGAAGCCAGACAAGGCAGGAAGGTATCCGTAATGCATTGCTTTATGCCGGCTCCATCGTAGTGATCTTTACCTTACTTGGATTTCTGATCACATTGATCTTTGGCCCCGCGGCATTAAATAACCTGGCAACAAACTGGATCGCCAACCTTATTTTCTTTGTTTTATTCCTGGTTTTTGGCATTTCTTTCCTGGGGGCTTTTGATATCAACCTGCCTTCTTCCTGGACCAACCGTACGGATTCTAAAGCTGGCAGTGGGAGTTTCATGGGTATATTTTTCATGGCGCTTACCCTGGTACTGGTTTCTTTTTCCTGCACCGGTCCCATCATTGGCAACCTGTTGGTACTGGCTGCCAAAGGAAGTTATATGGGGCCTTTAGTTGGTATGCTGGGCTTCTCCATTGCACTTGCACTGCCTTTTGCCTTATTTGCCTTCTTCCCGAGTAAATTAAATATACTCGGAAAAGCGGGTGGCTGGCTGAATGCAGTGAAAGTGACCCTGGGTTTTTTAGAACTGGCCCTTGCCTTAAAGTTTTTATCTAATGCAGACCTGGTTAAAGGCTGGAGGATACTCGACAGGGAGGTTTTTATCAGCTTGTGGATTGTGATATTTTTATTACTGGGCATCTACCTGCTGGGTAAACTGAAGTTTCATCACGATGATGAATTACCGAAAAACGATTTCGGTTTGCCTTACCTTTCAGTCACCCGTTTGTTCTTTGCAATTGCTTCCTTGAGCTTTGCAGTTTATATGGTACCGGGTTTATGGGGTGCTCCGTTAAAAGCCATTGGTGCTTTTGTTCCCCCACTCGGCACACAGGATTTTGTGATCACCGGTCCGCAGAAACATATTATTTCGGAATCCAAAGTATTGGGTGCTCCCAAACTGCCGGAACCACAGAAGTACTACGAAAAGATGAAACTCTATGAGCCAGAGGTTGTGAGGTCGTATGGCATGGTGACTTATTTCGACTATGCAGAAGCGTTAGCTATTTCACGGGAACTGAAAAAACCACTGATGATTGATTTCACCGGCATCAATTGTGTAAACTGCCGGAAGATGGAATCGCAGGTATGGAGCGATCCGGAAGTGATGCGACGGTTGAAGGAGAATTTTGTGATCGTGTCTTTATATGTAGATGTACAGGATATCGACCTGCAGGAGAATGAGCGGTATTATTCTGAAGCGCTTGGGATGAAGATCACCACCCTGGGGAATAAGAATACGGATATGCAGGTTTCCAAATTTGGCGCTAACAGCCAGCCGTATTATTTCTTTTTGGATAATGAGGAGAAAAGGCTGATACCAGACGGGTATGGGTATGATCCGGATATTAAAAAGTTTATTGCATTACTGGATAAGGCAGTAGAGAACTTTACCGCGGAAAAATGAGGACGCGGAGGTTACGCAATGATATTTAATTACAAATTAATAGCCTGTCATCGATATCTCTGCGAAAACTCCGCGTCCTCTTTTCTCTGCGGTGAAGTGTATTTATTTTCGATTTTCCACTTTCGATTTTTTATTTTTTCCGCAAGGATTTTCCACTCCTCACCCCTGTATGTTTACTATCCTCAATAACCAGTTCCCCATTTACAATCACAAAAGGAATGCCCGTTGAAAATTGGTGTGGATTGGAAAATTCGGCTTTGTCTGATACCGTTGCAGGATCGAAGATCACAATATCAGCATCAAATCCTTCATGTAACATCCCTTTGTTATGTAAGCCAAATTTCTGAGCCGGCAGGGAAGTCATTCTGCGGATGGCATCTTCCAGTTCTATCAGCTTTAACTCCCTAACATAACGACCAAGCACACGCGCATTTGTTCCGTATCCCCGGGGATGTGGCATGCCCTTGCCGTTGCTGACGCCAGCATCAGCTGCCGGCATATTATAGGGATACTGTATAAAATATTGCAGATCGTTCTCATTCATGCTATGATATACCATTTGTGCGTTTCCCAGTTTCAGCATATCTAGTACGGTTTCAGATTCAAATTTCAGTTTCTTTTTGCGGCCTTTCAACTGATTGATTTCTGAAATATTTTTTCCGTTCAGTGTGGTATCCGGCGCGTACATGGCAACCACAGCATAAGAGAAATTTTTATTTTTTCCATTTTCTGCGCTCTTTTGCATGCCCTCAATAATCTTTTTCTTTGTAGCAGGATCTTCCATTCTCTTTCTTAATGAATCGAGTCCGCCTTCCAATGC
>JAHEEX010000269.1 GCA_024640465.1 Sphingobacteriales bacterium
AGATACCATCGTTGAGATTGGAGACAACACAACGATCCGTGAATTTGTAACCATACACCGGGGAACAAAAGACCGTTGGAAAACCTCTGTCGGTAAAAACTGCCTGATCATGGCATATAGTCACCTGGCACACGATTGCATCATCGGTGACAATTGCATCATGAGCAATAATACCCAGATTGCCGGCCACGTAACCATTGGCGATTATGCCATCCTGGCTGGCATGTGTGCAGTACACCAGTTTGTGAAAATCGGCAAATATGCATTTGTAGCCGGGGGCTCTCTCGTAAGCAAAGACGTTCCCCCTTATATTAAAGCTGGCAGGCAGCCATTGAGTTATGCCGGTGTAAATTCCATTGGTTTAAAACGTAAAGGATTTTCAGTAGAAAAGATCAATCATATCCTCGATATCTATCGCTATATCTATAACAAAGGCATGAACACCACTCAGGCAGTACAGTATATTGAGGAAGAATTTGCGGCTACGGATGAACGTGATGAAATTGTAACTTTTATTCGTGAAAGTGGCCGCGGTATCATCAAGCGTTTCTCCAAAAACAATATTGATGATGATCTTAATGACTGATGCAGGTAAACGCTTCAACAGGGAATGGATCTTCAGGCATTTCAACTATGAATTTTTAAAAGGCAGGCAATATGCCATAAACGGCCCAAATGGTTCCGGCAAATCCACTTTATTACAGGTAATTGCAGGCGCGCTTACACCCAGTGAAGGAAGCATACAATATCATTCGAAAAATGCACCCATAGCACCTGAGTACCAGTTCAGCAAGATGTCTTTTTGTGCGCCTTACCTTGAACTTATAGAAGAAATGACCGCCGTGGAGTTCCTTTCCTTTCATCAACAGTTTAAAGCTTTCCTCCCAGGCATAACACTGGAATTAATATTAGCTGAAACAGGCCTCACCAAAGCGGCCAACAAACAAATCAGGTATTATAGCAGCGGGATGAAACAACGTATGAAACTGGCACAGGCCATATTTTCTGATACACCGGTACTGCTGCTTGATGAACCATGCACCAATTTAGACAAATCCGGCATTGCACTCTACCGGAAATTTATGCAAACACATGCAAAGGACCGTCTGGTAGTAATTAGCAGTAACGATGAGGCAGAATATGATTTCTGTGATACTATCCTTCAGGTAACTGATTGGAAAAATGAACAGCCGCAACCTTGATCATCATTTGTTGATTGAAGTCTTACTTTCACGAAGCTTTTTCTAACTCTTGCATTGTCACTATTGTTCGTCTCATTATCACTTATTTAAATGAGCCACGGAAGCCACAGAAAAACAGCCTGATAAAAAGCAAGTTGCTTTTCTGTATTTGAATTTCTCCCGCTGTTTTTCTGTGGCTTCCGTGGCAAAATTTATATTTCCCTCTTTGTTATTGTTCCAATATTTGTTTGCGTATGGGTAATAATTTTTTACCCGCTCGAAACGCAACTAAATAAGCGTGTCAGGCAAATATGTCTAACAAAACACATAAAGCTAAAAAAATGTGTAAGAGAATTTTATCTTCAAATTTATCGCTGGCTGGCTATCAACAAATTTAAATCTGTATACTTAAGATTAAATCGCTGGCTGAGGTGAATATTGGTCAGGGAACCTTTAAACAAATAAATACCTGTTCTGATATTGAACTTATGCCATACCAGTTTCTCAAGCCCGCCTTCATCGCCGATTTCCAGTAAAAGGGGCATCAATACGTTACTTACAGCCTGTGATGCCGTACGTGCAAAACCGGAAGGGATATTAGGCACGCAATAATGGATTACACCATATTTGGTAACGATCGGCTTTTCATGTGACGTAATTTCAGAGGTCTCAAAACACCCGCCGCGGTCGATACTAACGTCTACCACTACACTACCAGTTCGCATTTGGGAAACCATTTCCTCGGTAACAACAATAGGCGTTCGCCCGCCTGCAGATGATAATGCACCTACTGCCACATCGCAGGTCTTCAGCTGTTTCGCCAATATTTTTGGCTCAATAACGGATGTCCATAAACGCGCTCCCATATTATTCTGCAGGCGCTTGAGTTTATAAATATTATTATCAAAGATCTTTACGCTGGCGCCAACTGCCAGGGCTGTTCGCGCAGCATATTCACCCACTATACCCGCCCCGATGATGATTACTTTTGTTGGCGGGATACCTGAGATTCCGCCAAGCAGCACGCCTTTTCCGTTATTGGCACTGCCAAGATACTGGCCCGCAATAAGCATCACAGCACTGCCGGCAATTTCGCTCATGCTTCGGACAATTGGGTTATGGCCCGAATCATCTTTCAGGTTCTCAAATGAAAGTGCGGTTATTCTTTTTTCCATCATCTTTTCCAGGATATGCGTTTTCATCACAGGCAGATGTATGGGCGAAATGATTGTCTGGTTCACTTTCAGGTGATCCAGCTCCTGGTCGCTGACCGGAGCAGATTTGATCAGTAAATCACACTCAAAAACCTCTTTTTTATCATATGCAATTTTAGCCCCTGCTTCACTATAATCTTTATCAGAGAAATGCGCCCCTTCACCTGCCCTGTGTTCCACAACAACTCGGTGGCCATTACTTACCAATACGGCAACAGAATCCGGTGTAAGGGCGATCCGGTTTTCCTGGAAAGCTTCTTCTTTGGGAATACCTATAAATAATGATGAGGTTTGGGGTTTGATATCCAGTGTTTCTTCAAGTGTTTCGTAGTTGATCGAAGAACTTATATAAGGCTTTCCGCTTGACATGCAATCGTATTAAGTTGTTAATTTACTAATTCCCCGCGGGAATCTCAATTTTTACCCGCCTCTTTGTATTATCGAGCACTTCAATATAAACTTGGACAGTACCCGGAGGGAAAATGCCTGGGGCTTTTTCCGGCCATTCAACCAAACAAATCGCACCTGAATTCAGATATTCTTCCATACCTGCCCGAATGGCCTCTTCCTCTCCCTGTAAGCGATATAAATCAATGTGGTAGATGGTTTGAGCATCTGCACCTCCTGTCTGATATTCATTTACAAGGGAAAAAGTTGGGCTGCCAATGGTATCTTCCACTGCTTTTGCCTTGCATAAATAATGGATAAAAGTAGTCTTGCCCGCTCCCATTTGACCGTGAAATCCAAAAACAGTATATCCATCCAGCCTGGACCACCAATCACGGGCAACGGTTTCTATGTCAGCCAGCGCAAATATCCATTCCATAATGCTTCTTCTTACAGCAAATATATTGATAGCGTATATAGATAACTGAAAAGTCAGATAGTAAACACAACTAATGTTACCTTTTTCCAGATCGCAGATCTTATAACTGCAAGACTGTTGCAAAACCAGAAGAGAACAATATTGGCAGTATTGGTAAATTTGCCTTATGGAAACGATTCAATGGAAAGTAGAAGGAATGACCTGTGCAAACTGTGCACTGACCATCAATAAATTCCTGGAAAAACAGGGCCAGCATAATGTTAAAGTAAATCCGATAGATGGTGATGTAAGTTTTGAGCTGGTTGAAGGAATGCCAAAAGAAAAATTGATCAGCGGAATTCAAGCCCTGGGATATACGGTGATACCAGAACAAAAAGAAGGAGTGAAAGTAAAAAAACGTTTTTTATCCAATCACTTAAACCGGTTTATTTTTTGCCTTCCATTTACCCTGATCTTACTCCTGCATATGTTCGAAAAATGGCTGCCTGTCCATTTTTTGATGAACCCCTGGATACAACTTGCCCTTTGCCTGCCTGTTTATATTGTAGGCATGTCTTTCTTTGGTAAAAGTGCTGTCAAGAGTCTGCGCAACGGGATCCCCAATATGAATGTATTGATTGCCCTTGGAGCAACAGCAGCTTTTGTATACAGTTTGATCGGCACAGTGTTTCACCTGGGCAACCAATTTCTATTTTATGAAACCGCTGCAACCATCATCACCCTGGTATTCATGGGTAATTACCTGGAAGACGCCTCCATGCAATCAACACAAAGAGCACTTAAAGACCTGGTGAAATCACAAAAGGTCATGGCCAATATGATCGCATTTGATGAAAATCATCAAGAAGTAATTCTGCCCCTTGAAAATACGCAACTTAAAATTGGCGACCTGATCCTGATCAGAAGTGGAGAACAGGTTCCAATTGACAGTAAAATTCTTTGGGGCGATGCGCATGTAAATGAAGCCATCCTTACAGGGGAAAGTATTCCTGTGCACAAAAACCAGAAAGACGCACTTATCGGCGGAAGTATACTGGAATCAGGTACCGTAAAGGCACAAGTAACAGCAACAGGAGATGATACTGTAATTGCCGGCATACTTAACCTGGTGAAAAAAGCGCAGGGAGAAAAACCTCCGGTGCAGCATATGGCTGATAAGATCAGTGCCATATTTGTACCGATCGTAA
>JAHEEX010000270.1 GCA_024640465.1 Sphingobacteriales bacterium
TCATTATAAAAAAAGCCCTGCAGTTTATTTGATTCTAACTCTACCCAACAACAAGACGGAGAAAAATTGGCGAGACTTTTTGTCACGATATCTTTTTTATGCCTATTTTTTCTTGCAGGGCTTTCGGAATCTTCATTTGCTAACCCGGGAAATCTTTACGCAATTCCCCGCCAGCAACAGGATACCTTCCCTGCGAGGGATTCTTTGCGTTACCCCATAACCGACAGGCGGGGTGATAAACTCACATACCAGAATAAAAATCCCTTTGACCTGAAAGATCCCGCAAACATCAGGGACTCTATTGTCTACGATCCAGAAACCAAGGAATATTTTATCATTGAAAAGGTTGGGAACAAATACTACCGCAAACCTACTTCACTTACGTTTGAAGAATACATGCGCATTCAGTCGCGCAAAGCTGAGCAGCAATATTTCCGGGACCGCGCCAACACTTCCAGCCTGCTGAACCGGAAATTGCAAAAGCCCAAATTAAATATGGGCAACGATCTATTTAACCGACTCTTTGGTAATGGGAAAATCGACATTAAACCACAGGGAGAAGTAAATTTAACAGCCGGTTACCAGGGACAGAATATCAAAAACCCAACACTGCCGGAGCGTGCAAGGAAAAACGGGGGGCTTGATTTTGATATGGCGGCGAACCTGAACGTGATGGGAAATATTGGGGATAAACTGAAGATGCCCATCAGTTATAACACACAATCCACTTTTGATTTTGAAAATCAGTTAAAGCTTGATTATACTGGAACGGGTGAGGAGATCTTCCGTAAGATCGAAGTGGGAAATACTTCCTTTGCCACAAAGGGAACACTGATACCAGGCGCCCAGCAATTGTTTGGTATTAAAACGCAAATGCAGTTTGGTAAATTCTGGGTATCTACCATTTTTGCCAATCAGCGTTCTCAACGCCAGTCGGTAGCCCTTCAGGGAGGATCAAATACCCAACCCTTCCAGGTTAAAGCCGATGAGTACGAAGAAAACAGGCACTTTTTGTTGGCACAGTATTTCCGGGATAATTATAACAATTCCATGAAGAACCTGCCTGTAATCAATACACAGGTTCAGTTATTACGGTTAGACGTATGGGTTACTAACCGTACCGGTGCCACCACCAATACCCGTGATATCGTAGGGTTGATGGACCTGGCTGAACAAAAACCATATCAGCAACCTCCAATCATTAACCCTGTACCCGGTCAGACGCTTCCTTCGAACGGATCAAACGACTTATATCAAAATATCATCAATAATCCCACGAGCAGAAACCCGGAACTGATTGGGAATTATCTAACAGGCCTTGGCCTTCTTCCTGTAAGGGATTTTGAAAAAACATTTGCCCGCAAACTGGATTCCTCTCAATACTTTTTCAACCGCCAGCTTGGTTTCATATCCCTGAACATTACACTCCAGCCGGATGAAGTATTGGCAGTAGCTTACCAGTATACCGTAAATGGAAAAGTTTACCAGGTAGGTGAATTTTCGCAGGATGTACCGGTGGATTCTTCCAGCGGGGTTCAAAAAATCCTGTTTTTAAAATTACTGAAAGCAACTTCGCAGCGGACTGTATTGCCGATATGGGATTTGATGATGAAAAATATTTATACTATCGGTTACGGTCAGTTGGAGCGGGCAGACTTCCAGTTTAATGTTCTCTACCAGGAGCCGGGTGGAGGCGAAAAAAGATATGTTCCAGAAGGAGACCAGGCAGGTGTTCCTTTATTAACATTGCTGAATCTTGACCGGTTGAATAACCAGAATGATCCGCAGCCCGATGGGGTATTTGACTATGTGGAAGGTTATACGGTAAGTTCACCGCAAAGCCGTATCATCTTTCCGGTACTCGAGCCTTTTGGGCGGGATCTTGAATACATATTTACAACAGATCCTTCTTTGCGTGAGAAATACCTGTATTATCCGCTTTATGACACCATTAAAGCCATTGCGCAAACATATGCCAACCTGAATCGATTTATTATGCGGGGTACATCCCGGTCAAGCGGGGCTACGGGAGACATTCCGTTGAATGCATTTAATATACCACAGGGATCCGTAACGGTAAAGGCAGGAGGGCAGGTTCTGCAGGAAAATATTGATTATATTATTGACTATGTATCTGGTACGGTTCGTATCATTAATGAAGGCATAAAGAAATCCGGTGTTCCGGTGGATGTTCAGTTTGAAAACAATGCAACTTTTGGCGTTCAGCAACGAACCTATATCGGGCTGCGATGGGATTATCTTGTAAACAAGAAATTGACGGTTGGTGGCACGATGGTGAGATTGAGTGAACGACCTTTTTTCACCAAGATGGAATATGGTGCTGATCCAATACGAAATACCATGGCAGGTGTGGATCTGAATTATAACAGCGAACTACCGCGTTTAAGTAAATGGTTAAGTTACCTGCCCAATTATAAACCCAATGGCAATTCCAGCATTTCTGCTTTTGCAGAAGCCGCCCATATGATACCGGGGCATGCCCCACAGATTGGTAAAGGCGAGAACGGGTTGATCTATGTAGATGATTTTGAAGGAACCAAAGCCAGCATTGATCTGCGTTTCCCGATAATCAGCTGGGTACTGGCCTCAACGCCCAAAAATGCTACAGACCGTAACGGGAATATACTTTTCCCGGAAGCCGGATTGTTTGATAACCTCGACTATGGCAAGAACAGGGCAAAACTTGCCTGGTATAATATTGAGCCTATCCTGCAAGAGAAAAATAATCCCAATAATCCTTTACGTAACAATTTAACGGAATTGTCTGATCCAAGGGTGAGAAGCGTTTCTCAACAGGAGATCTTTCCCCAACGGACACCCGATTTTGGACAGAACCAACTGGTAACCTTTGACCTTTCATTTTATCCTAAGGATAAAGGGCCATATAATTATGATGCTGCAGGTATTGATGGGAATGGCCGGTTAACCAATCCTAAAAAAAGATGGGGTGGTATCATGCGGGGTATTGATCAAACAGATTTTGAAACAGCCAATATTGAATTTATCGAATTCTGGATTTTGGATCCCTTTATTAAAGGAACTAACCCGGCGGGTGGATCACTCTATTTTAACCTGGGAAATATTTCAGAAGATGTATTGAAAGATTCCCGCAGGTTTTATGAGAATGGATTGTCGACGCCAACAATCCCTTCCGCAACTACAACATCCACCTGGGGAACCTCACCACTTAATCCTATTCAGGTAACCCAGGCATTCAGCAATGATCCAAACGACAGGCCATACCAGGATGTTGGTTTCGATGGCATGTCTGATACTGCGGAAATACGTGTACGGAGTCAATACCTGGATGATATCAGGAATACTTTTGGTGCAGGGTCAAAAGCTTACCTGGATGCAATTTCTGATCCATCTGCAGATAATTTCAAATATTACAGGGATGCATCTTACGATCAGCTATCTACTGGTATACTTGGTCGTTATAAGCAATTCAATAACCCTCATGGTAATTCGCCTATTGCCACAACCGGTTCTGATTTTGCTTCTGCATTTACTTTGTATCCGGATAATGAAGACCTGAACAGGGATAACACACTGAATGAATCTGAAGAGTATTTCCAGTACCGGGTTGATATCCGGCCACAAAGCGATCCGGTGATGCAGGTTGGACAAAACTTTATTGCAGATAGAAAGAGTGTTAGTGTGCAGCTGGCGGATGGTACAAAAGAAAATCAGTTATGGTATCAGTTCCGGATTCCTATTTCTCAGTATAATCAAAAAGTTGGCGAGATCCCTGATTTTAAATCAATCCGTTTTATCAGGATGTTCTTAAATGAATTTGAAGATTCTACGGTGTTGCGGTTTGCCAAGCTGGAACTTGTTCGGAATAACTGGAGACGTTTTACCTATGATTTTGATACCACCGGCCAATACAAGCCCATTAATCTTAATGGCGCTACAACGTTTAATGTTTCTGCGGTCAACATAGAAGAGAACGACAAACGTGATCCTATCCCTTACCGCATACCACCGGGAATTGAGCGGGTACAGGCATTGAGTAATGGAGGTATCAATATACTGCAGAATGAACAATCACTGAGTATGGTGATGAATAATCTTTCAGAAGGTGATACAAGAGGTGTATTTAAAAACCTTACCCTTGATCTTCGCCAGTATAAAAAACTTTCCATGTTTGTGCATGCTGAAAGCCAGAAAGGCCAGGCTGCCATTAAGGACGGCGATGCTTATGCGGTTATCAGAATTGGTAATGATTTTATCAATAATTTTTATGAGATTAAATATCCACTAAAGGTTACACCATTTGGTACTACCGATGAAAACATTATTTGGCCGGCTGATAATAATATGGATGTTGACCTGATCGAATTCATTCGTCTTAAAGTTGAAAGAAATGTTCAAAACAGCAGC
>JAHEEX010000271.1 GCA_024640465.1 Sphingobacteriales bacterium
GGTCGTTTAGTAATCTTGTTTTTTCTGTAGCGCTTAGCGGAAATGTATATGTCCATAGTTCTGTGGTCATATGATGTGTAGGGCCCTCGTGGGCCGGAACATCACTGCGTTCAGTCCATATGGTAGTATAAAATGCCGGATCCCTGGCCCAGGGTTGCAGTATGCGGTTGTTGAAATCAAATCCGTTCATTTCCGCCCAAACAATATACCAATCAGCCTGCTGTTCGATTGCCCAACCTGTAGTATCCATTGATAAAAGCCTGCCCTGTAATTTTTTAAAATCGGGCATCCGTTTTTCAAAAGTCTCCGCTGTATAATCAGGAGCACCATTACGAATTGGTGGTTTTTCAAATGCCCGCCATTCTTTAAATAACACAACCAGGTCGTTGTAATTGGCTGCAACTTTCTTTTGGGATTGTTCCTGTTGAAGTTGACAGCTGTAAATAAAAAAGCTGGTTGCAATTAGTAAGATGAGTCGGGAAATATTCTTCATAAAGGGTTTATTCACTTCAGTTAAAGTTCGGGTATTTGTAATTATTCGCCGACATATTGTGATTTTCAGCAGATAATTTACGATCGTACTTCGCTTTTGATGGTATTGCCAACGCTAATTAATATATGCAACATCAACAATGACAGAATAAAAAAACCCACGAACTGCGTGGGTTTTCAAATTAAATCAATTAAACTTTATTAATTATGATTACAATAAACCTGACCGGAATAGCCGGAGTTACTTACCATTTTTCTTATGAACATATTTCTGTGTTCTCGCATCCTTAATAACCCCTTTCCAGTTCAAACCATATCCGAAGTCATACACATTTCCTTCGCTATCCTTGTGGCAGTTCATATCGTGAGGAAGGTCTTCTTTTTGTTCTTCTACCGTTTTCATATCTGCTGGCATTTGAATGGGAAGCAGGGCAGAAGGTTCTGCTTTTCCGGTGAGTATATCCAGCAAGGCCTGGTCCTGAACACCAAATGAAACAATGATAGCATTTACATCTTTTTCAAATTCATTCATCACAGAAGGATTAGACAATGCCATTGATACAATAACAGGCTTGCCCGCCATAGCGGCTTTTGTTTCCAGGATGCTTTTGAGGTCTGAATAATTGGCGGCTGTTATAGTCTTGCCCTGATATGATCGGTTTTTGTTTGTTGGATCAACAACTGGATCCCCGGCTGCTATACTTTGTTTTCTGGCATATTCTGCCGTGTATGGACCATACTGCAGCGTGATGGGAACATAACCATTTCCACCTTTTTGTTTGTCTTCACTGTCGTAACCTACACCCCCCATCGGACCTTTAACGAATACGATGGCAAAGTCGGCTTTAGAGGGATCTTCCGTTACATTGAAATACTTTTTAACCAGGTCCATGTTTACAGGGTATTCAATTTTTTCCGGACTTACATTTCCAAACCAATCTTTTCCCGCTGGTACAATCCGCTTGGGGATATAAACGGTTTTATTTTTTTGCAAAGGCAATACATGGTTTTTATTTTTCAGCATCACGATCGATTTCAACTGGGCATCATAACCCTCTTTCATAAAACCGTTATTACCTACCACTTGTTTGGTAACAGAAGGATCGAGATAAGGATTTTCAAACAACCCAACCTGGAAAATATTTCTTAGTAAGCGAACGGCGGATTGCTCCAGGCGTTTACGCATGAAATCTTCACCATGTTCTTTGATACCCATCTGGTATGCTTCAAGAATAGGACCCGCCAGGTTATTGCCACCGAACTGGTCAACACCCGCCATGATCACTTTGTAGTGGCGTTCTGCTATAGTCATTTTCTCTACGCCCCATGATTTCCCTGCAAATACATCCGGCGTCTTCCCTTCATCTCCTGTGATTAGCCAGTCGGTACACACCACACCATCATATCCGTATTTATTACGCAGCAAATCTGTGACGATGTATTTACTAAAACCATTACCCACATTTTCATTGTATTTTTTATCCTGATCGTAAGAGATCGTATAGTAAGGCATAACAGCTGATGCCATTTTGGTTTTGCCTGATAATTTAAAAGCACCATCAATAAATGGTTTCATCTGTGTCTGGAAACCATTGCCGGGATACACGGCGAATTTACCATAGGCAAAGTGCCCGTCCCTTCCGCCTTCTTCAGGGCCGCCACTTGGCCAGTGCTTGACCATGGCATTTACACTTTTCAATCCCCATCCATTCTTCAGTTCATCCGTTCCGGTGGATGTCTGGAATCCATCAACATAAGCCCGCGCCATATCAGCAGCAAGCTGCGGGTCTTCGCCGAAAGTGCCCACAAGCCGGTTCCAGCGAGGTTCCGTGCCAAGATCAATCTGGGGCGACAAAGCAGTGGTAATACCCAATGCCCTGTATTCTTTTGAAGCGATGGTGCCAAATTGCTGAACAATGGCTGGGTCAAAGGTTGCGGCGAGTCCCAATTCCTCGGGCCACATGGATATACTTCCGCCTGCACCTAAATTATATTCCGCGCTGGCAATGGCATTGTGACGCGGATCTGAACTATTGTTTGAAGGGATGCCTAAGCCAAGGCCTTCCACAAAAGCCTGGATGTTGTTGTTCCATTGGGCTGCTATTTCAGGAGTTTGCAAACGAGTAACCAACACATGTCGGAGGTTGTCTTCTGAGAGGAATTTTTTCTGTTGATCGGAAAGGTCAAATGGCGCCGCTCCACTTTCAGGAAAAGGCTTACCATTATATGTTGCTGCGCCAAATCCCCTGGGGGCTGCAGGAATGGACTGATGCCCGCTATATAACATCAGGCCTGCAATCTGAGCGACAGACATTTTAGTAGCAAGATCTTTGGCCCTTTCATCAACGGGCAATCTCCAGTCTTCATATTTGTCGAGCTTACCGTTTTTATTCAGGTCTTTAAAACTCTGGCCATCAATGCTGAGGATCTTTACACCAGAGTTGCCAGAATAAGCCAGGGTAGGACCTTTAGTGTTGTTGACTTTGATGATGCCTACCTGGGCCATTCCATTCAAATAAAAAAAGAATAAGAAAAAAGGGGCAGCAAACATTGATTTTAAAGCACTCATTTCCGGCTGGTTTTAATGATTAAATTTCTTCCTGTCTGATCCATAATTTGTATACATAGGTAACTGAAATGCAATATGGGATGGATAAAACTATTGTACAACTAAAATAATCCGCTGATATCTGGTAAGTGATGGCACTCCATTATCCTTTCCTTCAGCAATTATATGAAATGTATCTCCCGTCTTTACCGTAGGGGGTACCGTTACTTTAGCTTCGTTGCCAGTTGTAAATATCTTCAGTTTTTCAATAGAGCTACCTGCTTCCACATATTGCCAAAAGGAAAGGGTTACTTTATTGTTGTCTGGGTCTTTTGTATTAACGTTTATCTTATATGTTTGACCGGGTTTGACAATAAGATGCTTTTTTTTAACCAAAACTTCGGGGGGATGATTTGCATTCTTATAATCCTTGGTGCACCAATCGGCCCTCGCAGCAAAATCCAGTTGAATAGCTTCCACCCAACGAGTCTGGGGATAGGATTGATCTGTTTTTTGGGTAAATGGATTTAACTCAGCAACGGCATCGCCATCTTCCCAACGGAGCGGGTTTTCTGCAGACTTCATCAGCCTGCCGCCCCAACCTCCATATTCCGGGTGTTCCAGATTATCCAGGCCAACATCTATTAAATGTAAAAATGCCGGAGAATCACCTTCAGAGATGAAATCATATTTATTAAAATCACCCCACATGGTTTTCTTGATCTTTGCAGGATCCCCATGATAATGTTCATCATCGCCTTCCTGTTTCTTTCCATCACCATATGAATAATATAATGCGGTCAGAGCACCATGATCCAGGATGATGTTTTTAGACATGAAATCTCCTTCAAAATACTTGTGCCAGGCAGAAGGTACTGCCTGCTTCCAGGTATAGGCAAAACACCAAAACTGATGCGAATTATAGTAAACCTTGATGTCTTTCCAATTTACTGAAATGTATTTCCTGTAGGTGGCATCCTGGTCAAGGATGGCGTAAATGATCGCTTTATTGCATACTTTTTTATAGATATCGGGCCAGGCGGATGTGCTCTTGTATTGGTCTTCGATCGACTTAAGGGACCGGGCAATTGTATTTGTTCCGCCCCAGACCTGCAGATATATGGGTTCAACCGAATTGTCGAGCAATTTGGCTTTGATAAAATCAGAGCCTTCCGTATCGATATCCATTTCTCCTTCGAAATTTATATTTCCCACTTTAACTATACTTTTCAAAAATGAGGCGGTGGGGTAGCCTTTGGCGTGAGTACTCAGTTTTGGGTAAACCATTTCATATGCATTGAGCAATTCATTCATCCATGTTACACCGGGCCAGCGAAGAGTTGTTTTCTCTCCGTACAACTTTT
>JAHEEX010000272.1 GCA_024640465.1 Sphingobacteriales bacterium
GGTGGAAAACCAGTTTACGTAAAGCGGGAGTAAGGAGCCAGCTTTTCTCTTTCAATTCTGCTTCAAGTTGTCCGCCTGTCCAGCCCGAGTAGCCAATAAAAAAACGGATCTTATCGGTGTCGATTTTTTGTTCACGCAGTGACTGTATGGCCATTTCAAAATCACCACCCCAATAAATTCCATCAGCCACTTCAAAACCACCGGGAATTAAAGCAGGATATTGATGGAGGAAATGCAATGTGTCTTCCTGGACCGGACCGCCGTAATATACTGGAAGGTCCATGCCTGCCAGGTCCGGAATGAGGTCTTCCAGTGTATGTTCATAATCCCTGTTCAACACGAATCCAAAACTTCCGGTATCCTGGTGCTCACATAAAAGCACAACCGTACGCTTAAAATTCGGGTCCTTCAGAAAAGGCTCCGCAACCAGCAACATACCAGCGGAAGGGGTATTCATATTTTCTAAGTTAGTAGTAAAATTGATACAGTACAAGGCTTTTTAGAGGGATAAGATGAGGATAATTGGTTTTTTATCCATGAATCTGTCTTAAATTGACGCCTGATCTGATTTTTTATAAGTCTTAAACCTTAGTTAATACGTAACAATGGCCTTCACACCGTTGTTTCAGCACATTATTTTTGCAGGCGCATGAAGAAAATCTTTACCAGCATAACCATACTGATCACGCTTTCTTTGATAGGCATCATCTTTATACAGGTTTCCTGGATTAAGAATATGTTGCTTATCAAAAAGGAACAGGTAAGGGACCAGGTTAATGTAGCCATGTTTGAAGTTGTGGAGGAACTGGTGGAAGAAAAAAGCAAATTCCCTTCGTTGGTATCCCCCAAGATCATGTCTGAGTGGCCGCGCGACCAGTTACTCAACCTGATGCGCGCACCTACAGTTGCCCAGCGTTATTCCGTAATGGATATACATAAAAAACTGCGCAGGTCATTTGAGAAACATAGCCAGGAACGAACCAGTTTCGAATTTGCCATTATTTCCAGTACCAATACTTTTGGATATGAAATGGTCT
Organism: Sphingobacteriales bacterium; assembly: GCA_024640465.1. Classification (GTDB taxonomy): domain Bacteria; phylum Bacteroidota; class Bacteroidia; order Chitinophagales; family Chitinophagaceae; genus Pollutibacter. The sequence goes on from JAHEEX010000272.1 coordinate 1,038, forward strand.
CGGGTAAGTTTGAGCAGAGTTATGAAAAGGCGCTAACGGATACCATTCATAATTGGGTGGCAGTTTGGCCTTTGGTTTCTTTATCCGGAAGTGAAACGGAAAGCCTCTCGCCGGATGAAAGACTTATCGTTGTGATCTCTGACCTCAATGATTATGTATTGCGTTCATTGGGTTGGATGATAGCAGGGGCCATATTATTTACACTTACCATCATTGCAGCATTTTATCTGACAGTACGTACATTATTACGACAAAAGAAGCTGAGTGAGATCAAGTCGGATTTTATCAACAATATGACCCATGAATTGAAGACTCCGCTGGCAACCATCTCATTGGCAGTTGATGCCATTAGAAATGAAAAAGTGATAAACGACAAGGACAAGCTCACTTATTTCAGCAGTATCATCAAGGATGAAAACAAGCGAATGAATAAGCAGGTGGAGACAATTCTCCAGGCGGCATTGCTGGACAAAGATGCCATACAAATCAATCCAAGGCCTTTGCATGTAAATGAAGTACTGGAAAATATCCGTGAGAATTTTGAATTACAACTTAACGAACGGGGTGGAAAGGCAACACTCGAATTGGGTGCTGATCAGGACCTGGTGGAAGGAGATGAAATACATTTTACCAATATGCTGAGCAACCTTGTAGATAATGCCGTTAAATACAGCAGGGAAGATGTACCACCGGTGATACAAATCTCCACTCAGCCAGCTGGTAAATACATACGTATCCGGATAGAAGATAACGGCATAGGGATGAACAAGGAAACCCTTGCCAGGATATTTGAAAAATTTTACCGGGCACACACCGGTAATGTGCACAATGTAAAAGGCTTTGGCCTTGGATTGAGTTATGTAAAGTCAATGGTAGATGCTCATAAGGGAAAGATCAAAGCAGAAAGCACGCTGGGCAAGGGAAGTATATTCACAGTAGATATTCCTTTAAAAACTTAACCGCGAAGGTGCGAGGTCATATCTCCTGGAAACACCCATCTTTGCCCCGGTTCTTGTCTTCACGAACCGGAAACGAAATTTTATCGATGATGGTTCGTGAAGACACGAACCATGGCGCCCAATAATTTTTTCGTTTTCAATTTGTAAACAAAGGAGTTGCGAGGTTACAACTCCAGTAAGCAGCCATCACCATAACTCAGGAACCGGAATCCGTTATCCAGCGCATATGTATAAATATCTCTCCATGCCGGCCCGGTGATTGCAGCAATCAGTAAAAGCAGGGTTGATTGCGGCTGGTGAAAATTGGTTATAAGACCGCTGATCATTCTGAACTTGTATCCCGGCGCAATAATGATCTGTGTATGTGTGATTAACCTTTCAGTATTATTTTCGGATATCCATTGCAGTAAGTTTTTCATGGATTCTTTCACGCTTATATGAATATCTTTGAGTAAGTCGTAAACCTCCCATTGGGTGACCGGTAGTTCCTCAGGTTTTATATCTCTATTGAGCCCGATTTTTACCCCCATCCAATACAGGCTTTCAAGGGTCCGCAGCGATGTAGTTCCAACAGCATATAACGGTCCTTCGTGCTCCAACAGCTGGAGGATCGTTGCAGCATTTACTTCAAGGTATTCACTGTGCATTTCATGCCCGGAAATCCTTTCTGATTTGACGGGCCTGAAAGTACCCGCCCCAACATGTAATGTTACAAATGACGATTTGATTTTTTTATCTTCAAGTTCACGAAAGATGTTCTGAGTAAAATGTAATCCTGCTGTAGGAGCGGCAACTGATCCTGCTTCACGCGCATATACGGTTTGATACCTTTCGGTATCTTCTTCTTCGGCTATGCGTTTGATATAGGGAGGTAAAGGAACCTGGCCGGCGAGATGTAATATATCGGGGAAAGTTAACTCTGCCGGAGTCCAGCTGAATCTAATGCAAAAAGAATCGGTTAGGCGTTCCCGTATCTCAGCCCGGAGTGTGACCGCTCCTTTTGCAGTGTGTATGATTTTTTCCGGAACAAAATCATGTTTCCATTTGGATGCACCTCCTACAAGGCATTTCCATTCAACCGTTCCTGTTTGCTGCAATGCAGTGGTCATATCTTTAAACGAACCGGCTGGTTCCAGTGTAAAGATCTCAATGGTACCGCCGCTTGGTTTTGTAAAAAGGATTCGCGCTTCCAGTACACGGGTATCATTAAAAACCAATAAAGCTCCGGAAGGAAGTTCTGAGGCAATCTTTCTGTAAACAGTTTCTGTAATCTGATCATTCCGGTATATCAGCAATCGGGATGAATCTCTTTCTGCTAATGGATGATTTGCGATCCTTTCCGGAGGCAAAATGTAAGTAAAGTCGACAATGGACAGGTCTTTTGGATGCATGGTAAAAGCGGCTAACTGACGCTGGAGCAAATATAAGATGCCCTTTTTCTATTATAAAACCAGGAAACCAACTCCGGAATCGGGGAAATGCACAGGTTATCCACGTGCTGGTTGGGCTTAATAACATTTTTTTGAGCTATTTCGGCTTAAACGTAATGAGAGACTGATTCTACGCTGTGGAAAAATTAAAAATTATAAAATTTGAAACGAAAGTGGGAAAATGTGTTATTTTGTGTGAATAATGGTCCGTTTTTTGTAATTATCTGTAAATGACTGGATTCTTAGGCGAATTTGAGGCAACATTAGACCCCAAAGGTAGGTTTCTGCTCCCGGCTGGCATAAAAAAACAGCTGCCGGAGGGGGAGAATACCCAATTTGTTATCAACAGGGGGTTTGAAAAGTGCCTGACCATCTACCCAATGGGCAGTTGGAAGCCCATTTTCGACAGAATCAGTCAGTTGAACGATTTCGACCCCAAAGTGCGGGAATTCAGGCGCTATTTTCTGAATGGTGCGATTTCCCTTGAACTGGACAGTGCCGGCAGGATCCTGATACCCAGGAACCTGATGGAACATGCCAGTCTGGAGAAAGACATTGTGTTGGTATCGGCGGTCAATAAAATTGAGATATGGGACAAAAACAAGTACCAGCAGTTCTTTGATTCTTTTTCACCGGAAGCATTCAGTACCCTGGCTGCGGGCGTAATGGCCCCTCCGGGAGTGTAACGGAATGCTAAAAATAAAACCTATGCCGGAGCAGCATCCATCGGTCAACTCGGGAAATGGAGAAATTCCATACCATGTGCCGGTAATGTTACAGGAAGCTATCGACGGGCTCGATATAAAACCGGATGGTGTTTATGTTGATTGCACTTTTGGAGGTGGCGGACACAGCAGGGCTATACTGCAAAGGCTATCCGAAAAAGGAAAACTGATTGCTTTTGACCAGGATGAAGATGCCCGTCGTAACCTCCCGGAGGATCCGCGACTGATTTTTGTACCCCAT
>JAHEEX010000099.1 GCA_024640465.1 Sphingobacteriales bacterium
TTCCTACAACATCAAGCAGGAAATTAATAAGCCCTGTACCTGGAGGAACCTGGTTTTTGAGGTGGCTCAATTCAAGGTGGCAATGCGCATTAATGAAACCGGGGGTCAGGAGGTGGCCCGCATATTCGATATTTTCACCCGCATCCTGCCCGGGAACCAGGTCGATAATGACACCTTCGGGACTGGTAATGAGTACATAGCCGGCCGGAGCCATGCCCTCGCCGGTGAAAATCTGGTCTGCTTTGAATTTACGATGCATCATGCCGGTTTTCAATTAACTTTGCCCCCCTAAATTACATCATCTCAACCCGTTTTTAAGAGAGCGGGGTATAATCAATATATGCTCGATAAACTGGAAGCCATAAAAGCAAAGTTCGATGACCTGGGTGTAGCGCTCACAAACCCTGAAATTGTAGGGAATAACCAGAAATTCACCCAATTGAGTAAAGAGTATCGCAGCCTGGAGAAAATTGTTGTGGCATATACGGCCTATAAAAAATTGCTGGACGATATCGCTTTTAACCGTGAAGCCTTAATGGGTGATGATGAAGAATTGCGGGAACTGGCCAAAGAAGAAACGGCTTCTTTAGATGAACAGAAGTCTGAAATGGAAAAACAGATCCGCAATATGCTGATTCCAAAAGATCCACAGGATGAAAAAAATGCCATCATCGAGATCAGGGCTGGAACCGGTGGAGATGAAGCCTCTCTTTTTGCCGGCGACTTGCTGAGAATGTATATGCGTTATTGCGAACGCAAGGGATGGAAAACATATTTGCTGACAGAAAATGAAGGAACGGCCGGTGGATATAAGGAAGCGCAATTAGAAGTTATTGGCGACGATGTGTATGGTACCCTGAAATTTGAAAGTGGTGTACACCGTGTTCAGCGGGTACCCGATACCGAAGCAAGCGGCCGGGTACATACCAGTGCCGCAACAGTTGCCGTGATGCCGGAAGCGGAGGAAGTAGATGTGGAAGTTAAAGAGAGTGATGTTAAAATGGAAACAGCCAGGAGTGGTGGTGCGGGTGGCCAGAACGTAAACAAAGTCGAAACCAAGGTAATGCTGACCCATATACCAACTGGTACAGTAATCATATGCCAGACAGAAAGGACGCAGCTTGGTAACCGTGAGAAGGCCATGCAAATGTTAAGGACCCGTTTATATGAAGAGCAGGTGCGTAAACAGGAAGATGAAATCTCCCGTCATCGTAAAAGCCTCATCAGCAGTGGCGACCGTTCTGCCAAAATCAGGACATATAATTTCCCACAGGGAAGGGTAACCGATCATCGCATTGGTATGACCCTTTATAATTTACAGGAAGTAATGAATGGGGATATTAATGAACTGATTGAAGCACTTCAGTTTGCGGAAAATGCTGAAAAACTGGCACAGCAAAATTGATCTGAAAAGCAGAAAATCTAACCGCGAAGTAACAAAGAACGCGGGGATTGTTTGATCCTTTTGGCATACATTTAATGAATAATAAATTATTACAATATGATCGAGCAACTTTTAAAAACACTTGTCAGCCAGGGGCAGCAACATGTTATACAAAATCCTGAAATACCTAATGAATACAATCAGCAGGTATTAGGAGAAGCGGGTAATTCAATCATGAGCGGATTGCAGGGCATGTTAGCTAACGGAGGTTTATCGCAGATCATGCATCTTTTTTCAGGAGGTGGCGCTGCTCAACAAGGCCAGGCCGGTGGGATCAGCAGTATGTTATCTAATCCGATGGTGATGAATATAATCCAATCATTCACCGGTAAATTAACCCAGCAGTTCAACCTTAACCCGGCCGTTGCTCAACAGGTGGGTAATTCTTTAATCCCGGAAGTATTACAAAGGTTTACCCAGCAGGTAAATGATCCAAATGATAAGAGCGTGGATATTAACTCGGTGATACAATCACTTACAGGTGGTCAGGCATCGGGAACCAATTTCAATGACCTGGCTTCAAAGTTCAGTAATATGGGTGGAGATACGGATGGTGATGGTGATACGGATCTGCAGGATATAATTGCTTCCGTTTCAGGTGCGGCCAGGACCAATCAACAGGCAGGTAGTGGAAATGGCATTATGGATATGCTTTCCGGATTATTGAAATAGATCAACATAATCTTTTGATAAGGCGTTGTTTTTGCAGCGCCTTTTTTTATTTTCCAGAACCAAAAAAATAGCCAAAACTTAAACCAAAATACCTGTTGGAATAAGTATAGCCATCCAAATTTGAAAGGTTAGCAAGTCCATGAGAATAAAATGCCCTCACATAAGATCCATAACCCAATTTATAGCCAAGTTGACCCTGCACGCCGTAATCAAAACCTTTAATTTGATTGGAGCCTGATCCGAATTCAACAGAAACGTCTTCCACTTCAGGGGCTGTTGCCAGTTCGTAAGTGAATTTATTCTTACCCCCGATGCCTAGGGCGGCATAAGGACCACCGCCAAAGAAAAAATGACCATTCCCTGCAGGAAGATAATAAAGTATATTCAGGGGGAATTCCATATAACGTGTTGTATGACTGCCACTTACCTGCACCGCTGTTCCCTGTGAATCATCTCTTCCACTGATTTTGGCACCCTTAAATACATAATTTATTTCCTGCATGAGGCTCAAATTGGTCTCACCAAGGTTCATCCCAACCATTACGCCAACCAGCGGACCCAGTTTGTAGTTCAATGTAAGGTCAGAAAAACTTGTATTCATCTCTGTCTTTGACAAGGAAAACCCTCCTTGTACACCAAATTTTACCTGCCCAATGGTGCATATGGGTAATAGAATGATGATCAGCAGGAGGAGCCTGTTTTTAATCATGAGTATTGGATTTATAGCGATTTAGCTCGTTAAATAACGAGAAAACCCAATTTCTATTGGGTTTGTTTTAGCAAATCATTAAGAAAGTTCTGACAACGCAAAAGCGTCTAAAACGTACTTATATATGTAGGACATGCAAACGTGAAGAAGAAAAGGGGGATAATGTGGAGTTTTAGGCAATGAGTGGTTAAAGGGCCTTTATCAATTAATTAACAAGATCAAATTAAACTCTGGCCCTTGGTTTGCGTCTTATAAGTATACAACATTTAGCAGTCAATTTTTCTCATAAGCAGTTAGTTTTGGTTACGGCCCCTATTTCCATAGGGGCTTACTTTTTCCCCTGATTGATAAAATACCCCAGGCAATGCCAGCGCCAACAATATCTGCAACAATATCCCAGATATCAAAACTTCGGGCAGTAAAAAAATATTGGACAAACTCCATCGAGATGCCGTAAAAAGCGGAAATCAGAAAAATTCTCTTTAAAATTCCTGGTAATGGTTTGCTTGTACTTTCTTTTTGCGCAGTAAAATACCATAGCCACACAAATCCCCCAAAAAGGAACATATGAACCAGTTTATCCAGGTTGGGTATACCAAACAGGCCCTGGTTTGGGATTTTGCTGGGAGGCATGATCATCAACAGGAAAATGATGATGGTCCAGCCAATTGCCGTCCACTTGGATTGAATTATCCTGGCAGGCATTAGCTTTAAGCGCCTACTAAGTTTTGATAAGATGCCTGGTCCATTAACCTTTTTATTTCAGACAGATCCTCGATTTTCATTTTGATCATCCATCCTTCGCCATAAGGATCCTGGTTTACCAGCTCCGGCTCACTGTCGAGCTTAGGATTTTTTTCCAGAATGGTTCCACTCAAGGGGAGAAAAAGATCGCTGACGGTTTTTACTGCCTCAACTGTTCCAAACACGGATTCAGCAGCCAGGTTTTGGCCGATGGTTTCAATATCAACATATACGATATCACCCAATTCACTTTGTGCAAAATCTGTAATGCCAATGGTAGCTGTATCGCCTTCAACTTTAATCCACTCGTGATCTTTTGTGTAGTGTAAATTTTCTGGAAAATTCATTTGGCTATAATTTATATCTGCAAGATTAATAATTTCCGCCGTAATCAGTTGTCTTAACTAAAATTTATTAAACTGATCTTATCTTCTTTTTCTGGAAATCAGTTTAGTCTCAATAATTCTGATGTCCTGTAAAGGTTTATCTCCACCAGGTCTTCCGGTGGTTGGCTTTTGGGCAATTTTATCAACCACTTCCATTCCTGATACAACTTCCCCAAAAACAGTATAATTCTGATCGAGTTGAGGTGTGCCGCCAATGGTTTTATAGTATTCTCGATACGCTGCAGGAATTTTTCTGCCTTTCAAGCGGTTTATTTCCACGGAGTCAAGGCCTACATCGGTGAATGTTCTCCCTTGAACAATATAGAACTGGTTGCCACTGCTGGCTTTTTGTGGATTTACCTCATCTCCTGTTCTGGCTGCAGCCAGGGCACCTCTTTTATGATAGAGTCCCGGCCTGAATTCGGCAGGAAGGGTATATAAACTGTCTTTGCTTTTTTCGAGTTTTAACAGACTGTCGCCCTTGGTTTTTGGGTCGCCACCCTGGATCATGAACTGTGGGATCACCCGATGAAAAGTAACGCCATTATAATATCCAGACTTGACCAGTTTAAGGAAATTATCCCTGTGAATGGGGGTGGAGTCAGAAAGCCGAAGTATGATGCTTCCTTCGGTTGTAACCATTTCAATATCTTTTTTCCGGTCTTTTTTGCTGATTTTGACATCAGGTTGTTGAGCAAATACCTGTAAACTGCAAATAAGTACTACAAACAAAACGCAGATTAGTCGGGAAAAGGATTGTTTTATAAGCATGGGCGTGGTGCGTATTTCAGTCAATGAATTGGTTATTCTGGAAATAAAGTAAAACATGGTCCTTGATGAAGTCTTCCTGGTCTTTTAATTGCATGGGAGGCACTTCTTTTATCTGCCTGTAGTGGGGCCAACCGTCTTCATCCACGCCCTCGAGCTCATAGTATCCACTGGCGGAAAGCAAGGTGCAAACGGCCACATGCATGAGGTCCTGTTTTTGTTCTTTGGTATATTTTTCTTTTAAGGCGCCGTGTTCCTGGACGCCGATGAGGAACAGGATGCCTTCCATATCGGGCTTTTTCCCAAACCGCTCCATCAGTTTTTCTTCCAGTTTCCACCACCTGGACTGGAGATCGTCTTGTATGTACATAGTTACAAAAGTAAGCAAAAACAGTCGTGAGCCGAAGGGAGTCTATAGTCGTGAGTCGTGAGTCGTTAGTCAACAGCCGAATACAAGTAGCCACTCGGAAGTCGGCATGTAATATAACTTGTATGATGAAATGAGATGATATGTATTTAATTTAATATAATGTCAAAATCTGGCAGAAATTATTATAAGAATGTCGCTCCTCCGGAGCTACTCAAAGGCATGAACAACATAATGCTACAAGAATGCCGCTCCTCCGGAGCTCGAAGGCAGGAACAACCTAATGTCTACAAGAATGCCGCTCCTCCGGAGCTACAAGAATGTCGCTCCTTCAGAGCTACAAGAATGCCGCTCCTTCAGAGCTACAAGAATGCCGCTCGTTCGGAGCTACAAGAATGCCGCTCCTCCGGAGCTTAAGAGATTTACAACAAAACGACATTAACGAATTTGGGTTGTATTTGGCTGTTAAGCCCCAGAGGGGCGACATTCTTGTAGCAATTGAATGTATTTTGTATAAAGCTCCGGAGGAGCGACATTCTTGTAAATATTATCTTCAAAGAACCAGTACCCAAAACTGGAAATATCTACTCATAAAGACTCGCGCCATGGGCTCACATAAGACTCTTTACTATTAATCAGGGCTGTTTTTGGCGACTGGTGACTGGCGACTGGCGACTTTTTCTAAAATGATCCTCTCACCAATTATCTTTGCCAAAATTTTCAATACATGTTGCAGGTGAATTTTATACGGCAGAACAGGGACCTGGTGATTGAGCGCCTGGGAGTAAAGCATTTTAAGGATATTGATTTGGTTGATACTATCATAGTGCAGGACGACCTTCGTAAAAAGATACAGTCGTCCAATGATGAATTATTGTCAAGAAGGAACCAGGCTTCCAAAGAAATCGGTGCACTGATGGGCAAGGGTTTGAAAGAAGAAGCAGAGGCTAAGAAAGGAGAAGTGGCATCGCTGAAAAACCAGATTGACATAAATGAGCAGGATCTGGTTCGAATTGAAGCTGAATTGAAAAGCTGGCTGGAACGTATTCCAAACCTGCCATCCATAAAAGTACCTTTAGGAAAAACACCGGAAGATAATGCGGTGGTGAAGGAAGCTGGCATTAAGCCTGTTTTACCGGATGGATCAGTACCGCATTGGGAACTTATCCGTAAGTATGACCTGGTTGATTTTGAGACAGGGGTTAAAATTACCGGTAGTGGATTCCCTTTGTTTAAAGGGAAGGGTGCGAAACTCCAACGGGCCCTGATCCAGTATTTCCTTGATTTTAATATAGCCGCCGGATATACGGAGTATTTACCTCCTTATATGGTGAATGAAGCTACAGCGTACGGCACAGGGCAATTGCCTGATAAAGAAGGACAGATGTATTATATGCCGGCGGATAATTTTTATATGATCCCAACTGCGGAAGTGCCTGTAACCAATATTTACCGCGATGAGATTGTAAAGGAGCCTGACCTGCCCATTAAGATGACGGCACATTCTCCCTGCTTCAGAAGGGAAGCCGGCAGTTTTGGAAAAGATGTCCGGGGGTTAAACCGTGTACATCAGTTTGATAAAGTGGAACTGGTCCAACTGGTTCATCCGGATAAAAGTTATGCTGTGCTTGATGAAATGGTTGAACATGTTGAGCACTTAGTTCAGTCTCTTGGATTGCCTTACCGCATTCTTCGGTTATGCGGTGGCGATATGAGCTTTGCTTCGGCGCTGACCTATGATTTTGAAGTGTATAGTGCCGCCCAGGAAAAATGGCTGGAAGTGAGTTCTGTTTCAAATTTTGAAGCTTTTCAGACCAATCGTATGAAGATCAGGTTTAAAGATGCGGAGGGAAAAATGCAGTTGGTACATTCGCTGAACGGAAGTTCTCTTGCATTACCTCGGATCATGGCAGCACTTCTTGAAAATAACCAGTCAGGCAAGGGAATTATACTTCCCGAAGTTTTGCACAAGTATTTTGGTGCGGCCAGCATTGAATGATTAAATGCAAAAGGGATACAACTATCTTAACATATATCGTTTTAGGAATGCATAAAAAGCAAAAAGCCAACATCACGTGTTGGCTTCCTGCTTTTTCAAAGGTAATATCTATATTATTTCAAAACACAATTATCTATCATGATCTCTTCCATGAGGTCATTATAGGTGGTTAACCTTCCCTGTATTTTAACCATATCACCCGATTTAAGTGCACTCACTTTGGATATTTGTGCAGAGTCAAAGCTGCAAATGATATTACCCAGGGAAACATGTGAACCTTCTACTGCCGTTACAGCTCCTGACACCAATATTGCCTGATCAACATATTTTTTATATGATGCTGTATCTGTTTTGAATGCATCTGACAGTGCCTGGCTGGTAAGTTCATATGCTGGTTTTTCTGCACTGATATCCCTGTGTGGTTTATAAAATACATACCATATTGCCCATGCACCTACGATTGATCCGATTAAAACACCCGCCAGCAGCAGGTTACGGAGGTTTTTACTGATTTTCATGTTCTTGTTAATTGAGTTTATTGGTGATAAAGGTGTGCTTATTTTTTTAGAGCAACCAATACATGCCATATGATTTTAATCATTTTTGGCACTAATCATTGTCACAGGTTTGTAAGAAACCTGATTATAATATTGTGTCTTCTTAATCCGTGATTATAGTCACATGTGCATTTGCAAAATTTGAAAAGTTTTAAAATATCCATTATGGCCAGTCTTAGATTAAAACAAACAATTATCTCCCTGTTGGGAATCGTTGTTGTTTCTGCAGTTTTGGTTCAATGTACCAAGGATAACGTCAACGCCAGCCTGATAGATCGCGACCTCCCATCAGTGCCTGACTCCTCCGTCTTTGCACCATTTTATGATACAGTAGCCATTGATCAACGTGATCCCTCTTACGGCTACAATGATACCATCAAAACGACCGGCGTTCAGTCTATCATCAACAACTACTGTGCATCCCCGTCCTGTCATGGAGGGAATATCAAACCCAAGCTGACCACTTATGCAGAGATCAAATCCCTTGTTGTCCCGGGCAATCCCGAAGGCAGCCAACTGATGGAACTCATCACTACCTCCGATGTGGCCAAGTCTATGCCTCCGGTGAATTATGGTTCTGATCTCTCCACCACGGAGAAAACAAAGGTCTACAATTGGATTCGCAACGGCGCCAAGGAAAGGCCAGATTTGGCGGACTATCGACCTGCCGCTGTAGCCATGATTGTGGTAGGCTGCGGTTCCGCCAACTGCCATAACCAGGCTACCGCCGGAGGATACTGGGCAAGGAATAAACTGCTGAATATCGCGCCGACAGACACGGTTAATTTCACTTTTACCGATGCCAATGGAACATTCCGCAATTATGCCCAGCTCAAGGAGCCGAAGCTATCTGAAGTCTGGAATGCGTATAAAGACAGTGTGAAAAAATTCTATACAGATACGCTTGCTAATGCATCTTTCCGTCCATTTAAGACTTTCGCCAGGCCGGTTGCCACGGCTTTGCCGTCCACGACATCCGGCTTCAGAGCCCCCCTGGGAAGTTATGATGACTATATCATGGATATCAAATATCCGAAGGGAGTACGCAATTTCTCTACGGTCCAGCATACGAATGCCAGCGGTAAGCAATTTTATGTAAAGGGTAATTTCCTGGATAATACGAGTTCGCTGATTTACCAGATAGATTCAACTGTTTTGATGATGAACCCCTACACAAAGGTATGGGGGACTTCCGTGGGCGGCAGGATGGCCTATGATGACGGCGGGCTGACCAAGAGTGATATCGCGCTGGTAAAAGCATGGTATTTCTCCGATCCCAATATCCCCGATGTATGGAAATATGGCACCGATGGGGCGGGTATTTTCAAGTACAAGAGAACAGGCAACGTCATAAAAAAATAAATTCGACCATCCTAAAATAAATGATATGAAGAAGGTTTCAATACTTACGCTGGCCCTGATCCTGATCATCTTGCTGCCATCGTGTTATAAGAATTATTATGATATTACCGAGGATACGCTGGATAAGATCAACTCGGTTTCCTTCAGTAACGATGTGGTGCCGATTATGACCAGCGGTGCCTGCGGATGCCATAACAATGGTACGAGCACGCAGATTAAATTTTCAAACAAGGATACCATTTTCTATAATACCATACATACGAGGAGTAATATACTTTATGATATGGCAAAGGGAGGTGCGCACCCCGCAGAAGGAAATATTTTCTTTACACCTTCACAAGCGGACCTGGTTATAAAATGGTACGACCAGGGTGCAATAAATGATGCCATTCCTCAACCAATAGTAGGGGACGTTACCTACTCAAAAAATATTCAGCCGATCTATAATACAGAATGCAGGGGCAGCACATGCCATGGTGGGCAGGCAATTTCAATGGATTATGGGTTTATGAAAAACAATGAGCCTACCATATCATCCATGATGAAGACCAGCGGAGACACTCACCCTGGCCCAAAATATCCAGTTCCAGTATCAACATCTGCAACATTCCTGGCATGGTATGCACAAGGGGCAAAACCATAATATACTCAAACAACTAAACACAAATCTGAAAATCTTTAAACATGAAAAAAATCTTTTTAATCATCATTTTATTCTCAGCTGCATTTACAGGTTTACAAGCACAAACTTATAAAACCCGGGATGGAAATATTTACTTCAATCCAAATAAAAACCAGGGCAATAAAGAATATTCCGCCCTCAGTAAAGAAGGAACTGCCGTATTGAAAGTGGAGACTTCCGAAGTAGCGCTACTTGTTCCCATGAAATCCTTCCATTTTAATAACGCATTGCTGGAAGAACATTTCAACGAGAACTACCTGCATACCAACAAATATCCTAATGGTACGTACAAAGGAAAATTAATCGGGTTCGATAAATCCATGCTTACAAAAGATGGTGAATATAAAATTAGCAGCGAAGGCAAGATGGAATTACATGGTATAACCAAGGATTTCAAATCACCGGTACTTCTCACCGTTAAAGGTGGAGTGGCTACTTTCAAATGTGATTTTCCCGTTAAAGCAGCAGATTATAATATCGAGATCCCGGATCTCGTGAAACCAAAACTCATGGAATCTACGCCGTTAAACGCAACGATTTCATTTAAGATGAACTAGCATTATAAACCAATAAGTCAGTCATGAAAAGGATTGTATTATTATCACTTGCCGGCCTGTTTTTTGCAGGTAGCGTATTCGCCCAGGACGACCTCCTTGCAGATCTGAAAAGCGAAGATTCGGCTAAAGTCAAAGAAAACATTACGATTGCCACATTTAAATCAACCCGTATCATCAACATGCACAGCGTGGAAATGACCGGTGAGGGTAATCTGCAGTTCATGATCATCCACCACTTTGGAGCCATCTGGGATAATAACGAAGGGGCTACCAACTTCGGCCGGCTTTTTGGCCTTAATGCCGGGTTTGCAAATACCTATATGTCGTTTGACTATACGCCAATTCGTTGGATGAACCTGGGTGTGGCCTTTGCCGGTAATTCAACCCTGGAAGGAACAGCGAAGTTCAAGATACTTCGACAGCAATCGGGGGTGCATAATTACCCGATAAGTGTTGCCTGGGTATCCACTGCGAATTTCTATACGGCTAAATCATCAGAATCGCCCAATGATCTGTATTGGAACAGGTTTTCTTACCTGCACCAATTGCTGATCGCCCGCAAATTCTCAAATGCATTTTCCCTTCAGTTAACACCTTCCATGGTTCACCGCAATATTGTAGCATATGGCATTGAGAATGCACATAATGTCTACTCTATTGGTATCGGAGGAAGAATGAAGCTGAAAGAAAAAACTGCCCTTACTTTTGAATACACCCGTCAATTGAATATGTATGAGGATATAATCGATAAAACCGGGGAAGTTGTCAGCTATTCACCAAACCTTTTTTCAATCGGTTATGATTGGGATACGGGCGGGCATATTTTCCAGTTCTTCCTGACCAACAGTGCATATGCCAGTAACCTTGCTCAGCTCTCTGTAAACCCTGTTAAAGATAATTTTGGGCAGTGGTCACTCGGTTTCAACCTGAACAGGAGCTACAGCGTTAAGCATAAAGTAAAAACACAATAATAAAGAGAATACAGATTCTTCGTTAATAATGTAAAAATCATATTTATCAGGAACGCCCTCAAAAGAGGGCGTTCCTGTTGATACATTTGCATATAACTGTCACTTTGTGCCATTGCGGTTAAAACATTAGAAGCATACTTTGAAACTCAATGTATATTGATCATTCAGCATTAAGAATGCCTGGTTGGTGAATTCTACTTTTCCCTGCACTTGTTCCGATAACGGGAATCCATATCCAATACCCAGCATAAAGCCATTACCCCTTACTCTTTCTGTAACATAGCGTTGATTGGTAAATTTTCCATCGAGATAATCTCCCGATTCAAAATGATAGGTCCTGCCGGTTCTCAGGGCTAATCCGCCACTAACCAAAAAGCCTGTTCCAGGCTCATTACCGGTATTGTACTGAAGTTTTAAAGATGGGGTCAGTTGCCTGAAATAGGCGCCGTCATTTTCTGCATTACTCCATTTTGCAACCTTATTACTCAGGAACAGGTCAATGCCGGTAATTCCGGTGAGGTGGTTTGTAAGATGGAATTCACCACCACCCTGCAGGTTAATGCCCCTGAAGCCAATGCGGTTCTCTATACCTACACCTGCTCCGGCAAAGGCTTTAAAGGATTGTTGAGCTAATAGAACTGTAGAAAAGACGGACATTAATAACGCCAGGACTGCTTTTGTAAACATTGATTTTTGGAATTAGGGTATACATAGTCCTATAGGCGTTGGATTTGGGTTTGAATGTTCTTAACTGCAAGAAAAAATATTTATTGCCGGAATCAAAGCGTTCTTCAAAACTTTTTTTAAATATCCCTTCAAAATTTACTGAAGGCCTTTTTGTATAGTAAAAACACGGTGGATGATTCGTAATTATCGGTTATGCTTTCAGGTAAATCTTCGACATTTAAGAAAGCGGATACAAAAGATCAAAAGTCAATCTTAAAAATAAGTGGAGATTATTCCCATCATGGGAATAAGAAATAAGGAACAAAAAATAAGGAATAAGAAAGTGAAAGACAAATACACTAACCGCAAAGACGCAGAGACACTCTCCATAAGCGGTCAGACGTAAGATCCTGCCCCGCCATGTAGATGTGTAAAACGTCAGACCAAAGATCACAACCTTCACAGAGGTTTAACGATTAGATGAAATTTCAGATTAAACTTCCCGTTGCAATTGTAGTCTACCATAAAATAATAATTCAACATGCCGGGATCGAATTCCATCCAT
>JAHEEX010000273.1 GCA_024640465.1 Sphingobacteriales bacterium
TGGTTAACTGATATGCGTTGCGAACATTACGCAGGTTTTGTAAAATGCCAATGCGCAATTTTTCAAGTGATGTTTCCAGGTCAATGACCATGGGGTTTGCAGCAGTAGTACTTTTGAGCAATGTCTCCCGCTGTACCTGCAATTTATTATATTCCCCGATCTGGCTGACTAATGAGGGCTCTTCGATACCCAGTGTGGACCCTACCTTACGGTATGGATTGCTATTGTCTGATATATACGCTATCAGGTTATCTACAATCTGCAGCTCTACATCCTGCTTGGTAATTTCTTTATCCATATCTGCAATGGAACTAAAAAAATTATCGGCCTGTTGTTCGGGATTAAATACTTTGTTTTTTTCCCTGTATCCCTGGAGGTTCTTTTCAACACCACCCAGCTCCTGTTTCACCGTATCCATCTGGTCGTCAATAAAATTCAATGCATTCACTGCAGTTTGTTTTTTATCTTCCAGTCCGGCTTTGGCGTATTCACTCATCCATCGATTGACAATATCGATGCCCATTTTTGTATTCTCGGTTGAATAAACCAATAACAGAATATTATTGGACTCCCCTGATTGCGATGCAGACAAATTTCCCGCGAGTTCTGCCGCCCTGTTTTCAGCAGGAGCATAAGTGATCAGGAATAGGTTACTGGAATAGGAAGAAATTGGATAGTTAGTTCTTATAAGGGAAAAACGGCCATCTTTGGTTTCAAATGGCTGATCAAAATATACCGGCTGCCCATTTTCCGAAAGGGTAAATTGTTTATCATTCAACACATTTATGGATATGGTAAATGAAGCAGATGAATCTTTCAGAAATAATTTATTGAGAATAAAAGGACTTTCATTGGGATATATCTGTGATGTCCTGATTTTACCCTGGCTAAAATACTGTACCTCCAGACCCAATGATTTCACTACCCGTTTCGCCATATTACGTGCGCGGATCATCTGAATTTCATCATTTATATTTTTATTGGGCTGGGCAAAAAGCATTTCTTCCAGTTTCTCGCCTCTGGCAGCACTGGCCGATTGATCTTTCACCAGGATTGTACTGGTAACATTATAAATATTAGGGGAGTATCTGAGCTTTAAATAAGCCAGGATAAGAAAAAGAAAAACAGACGCCAGCACCCATGGGAGAAATGGCAGGTAGCGTAAAAGAATTTCTCTTGGAGAAATCACTTTGGGTTTTGTCTCCTGGCCATTAAAACTTACTTGTGAAACTTCATTCATGCACCGCTGAATTATTTGAATAATGTGATGACAATGGCAGCTGTTGATACAACGGCCAATCCTAATGTTATATATTGCAACCTGAGCTGGTCAGATGCCGTAGGTTTTTTCGTATCGGGCTTGACCACGAGTACATCGTTTTGCTGCAGATAGAAATACGGCGAAGTAAAAATATTCGGATCCGTTAAATTGATATTGATATAGGCTCTTTTTCCCGACGTTTCACGAATAAGCAATACCTGGTCTTTTAATCCAAAATCGGTTAGGTCGCCTGCCATGCCAATCGCTTCCAACACACTGGCTTTCTCGGTAGGTATGGTAAATACACCCGGAGATTTGACTTCTCCCAGGATGGTAATTTTAAAATTACTGAACCTAATAAGACAATACGGATTTGTCAAAACCCCCAACTGGTTAATTTTTGACATGATCAGGTTTTCAAGTTCCAGCCTGGTAAGTCCTTCCACCTGCAATAAGCCAATAGCATGTAAGCGGATGTTTCCGTTGTTATCCACCAGGTAGCCGTTGGGCGCGGCAACCGCTGCTGTTGTATTTAGTCCTCTTTCACCGGACATTATAGTCTTACTCGAAGCGGCTGCACCTCCACCCGCCTGGTTGAAAATGGCTGTTGCGTCGGGATTATCGCTCAAAATGGTAATGCTCAGGACATCGCCTTTCTGTATTCTTTGTTCAGGAATGGAAAAATTTTGTAAGCGGGTAGTATCTATAGTTCCTCCACTGAAATAAGGAACAGGTTTTGTAGCGGCACAGGATATAAAAAATTGAATGAAAACCAGAACGAAACCAAAATGGACTAATCTGTGCATCTTATGGTGTAAAAGATTTTTCAGCATGTTTTTCATGATAAAGCAATAAGATTCGTTTTTTCTATTTGAGCAACCAGTTTGTATCCGAGGCTTTCAATTAAAACCTCCACGGTTTGGTGCAGGACTCGTTGAACAGTAGCTTCTTTGTCCATCAGGATTCCGGAACGAATCAGCACTTTGGTACTGGGCTGAAGGTCCAGGGCTTGTACCCTGACATCTTCGTATTCATTCAAAAACCGCCTGATATCATCAATTTCTTTATCCTTTACAACCGCAGGCTTGCCGGCCCAGTAGACATAATTCAGCACTCCATCTACCATTCTCACCCTGGTTTGTTCCTCTTCGGCCACATGCACAAAAACATATGACTTAAACAGCGGTTCTTCCACCAGTTTCACCCGGTCGCTCCACTGTTTGCGCACCTTATTGAGCGGACAATAGGATTCCAGTCCCCGGGCAGTCATGGTTGCATGAACCTTCTTCTCCCAGCGGGGTTTTGTATACACAGCGTACCAGTTTTTTTTACTATCCATAGTTTCGGGGATGGCTTCGCCACCTCAGTCCCATACATGAATTTTCAAGGTGGGGCCGATCAATGACTGGTTAATATAAGATGCCCTGTTCCATGCCAGTGGAATATGCCTTTCGGATTTCCTTAAATCAGGTGCAATTGAAAAAAAAGAGTGTATGGCGGTTGAATAATCGGGCGCTTATATTAGGCGCAAATATAACGTATTATACTAAATCTTACCGCAATGAAACGATGTGCGCTAAGAGTTTTCCAATACAATACCGTCTTTCAACAAATACATTTTTTTCTCCACCTCGCACCAGGCTTTTCCACTATCATCAAAGAGCAATTTTTCTCCTGTTTTACTGATCCAGCCTATCTGCCTTGCAGGGTTACCTACCATCATGGCAAAGGGTGGAACATGTCGTATAATTACCGCACCGGCACCTACAAGTGCATACGCCCCTATCTCCACGCCACAGACAATGGTGGCATTTGCCCCAATGGTGCAACCCTTCCGGAGATAAGTAGGCTTGAATTCGGATTTTCTTTCTATGAAACTGCGGGGATTGGTCACATTGGTAAACACCATCGAAGGACCCAGGAAAACATCATCTTCTACTACCACCCCGTTATAAAGTGATACATTGTTCTGGATCTTGACCCCATGGCCAACAGACACATTATTGTCGATGAATACATTCTGGCCAATATTACATCGGTCCCCAATTACAGCCCCGGGCATAATATGGCTGAAATGCCAGATTTTGGTGCCTTGTCCAAGTTGGGCACCCTCGTCCACCACCGAACTGGGGTGGACAAAATAGCTATTTTCCATTTTTCTCTTTAATCTGTTGGTTTCTAAAGCAATAGTATAACGGGCAATTTACGGCTTTAGTATTAAAAGTGCCTGTTATCGCCTGAAAATCATGTGAATCGGCAGTTTCTTGACAGGTTTATTCAATTTCCTAAAATAAACGAATGATAATAATTTATAATATATCTGATTTTCAATGTTTTATACCAGCTCTTGTTTTGATATTAAAGCCTAATTTTCCCGAGATGGCCTGGATGTATAGTACGAAGTTATCTAAGTGGCTTTCCCGGAAATGATTAGCCGAATTATCCTCTTAAGATGATAAATGATCAACTGGTCCCTTTTCCTCCATTCAGTTAATTTAAGCTCAAGATCCCCCCATTTACCCAAAGCGACTTTTCTTTCTTCTTCTATTACCAGATAATGATCAGGGTGAACCAGAAATGGAATATTATCTGAAGACTTTGGAGCGGAAGCGGTTGCTCGTTGAGCAATGAAGATATTTTGCCGGTACCACCAGAATATTTTTTCGTTGTTCCAAATTATTGGCCGAATTTCATCCGAGGTATTAAATCCCTGGTTATTGAATAATTTCTGCCAGTAGCCTGGTGGTTGTTCATTGATATGCATATGTCCACCCTGCCCGGGAATTGCAGCAGAAAAAATGATCAGGTCGCTATGTTTTACCAGGCTTTCAACCAGTAAAGATGCAGCAGTTTCAGGCAAATGCTCGGCCACTTCAAGACACAAAACCATGTCAAATTTGCGCCTTAGGTCCAAAGGCTCCAGTAGATTTACAGGTTGAAACAGGGTCCTGGAGAGTGGCCAATTTTCTGTCTCCGGGCCTTGTGCATCTACACCCAATATATCAGTAACCCCCAGTTTTTCAGCAACAGATAACCATGACCCGTTTCCGCAGCCTACATCCAGTAAA
>JAHEEX010000010.1 GCA_024640465.1 Sphingobacteriales bacterium
GAAGGAAGGGATCTTACCATTGTCTCTTATGGTTCAACCCTAAGGATAATTGAAGAAGCTGCCCAAACACTTGAGCAATTAAATATAAGTGTAGAAATAGTTGACGTGCAAACCCTGCTGCCCTTTGATATTAATCACCTTATTCTGGAGTCACTTAAGAAAACCAATCGTATTCTCTTTGTTGACGAAGATGTTCCCGGTGGGGCTGCTGCTTATATGTTCAACAAAGTAATGGAAGAGCAAGGTGGATATAAATGGCTGGATGTAGCCCCGAGGACACTAACGGCAAAGGACCACCGCCCGGGTTATGGCAGTGATGGGGACTATTTCGGTAAACCCAATATGGAAGATATTGTGGAGGTTGTTGTTGAAATGATGAAAGAGTGATTCTTTGTTCCTTTGCGGTTAAATTAAGAATCTGTCCTGCACATTCTCTGTTGGAAGGTAACATAAAGCACTTTTTCCAAACCATCTGTATCGGTTTCGGGCTATTACATTGTAAACGGCATCTCTGATGAAACGGGGGATTATAATAAACACATAAAGTATTTTCCAAACTCCGCCCAAATGAAGTAAAACCCTTAGCGCTCCGGTTGAATGTGTATAGATTTTTTCTCCTTCGAGTAATATAAAAGAATTGAGGCTTGATTCCGGAAGGCCAAAACGGGACAGTGTTCTTTGCCCAAACTCACCCTGAAGAGATGCAAATTTAAACCTGCTTTGTTTATCCCTTTTTAAAATGAATTGTACTGTTCCGTTGCAGAGATTACAAACCCCATCAAAAAGAATAACTAAAGGAATATTTTTTTCCATTTTTTTCCGTGATTACTCACAGCAATTAAATTACATTCTTCCTGATCTTCTTTCACATATGTTTACAAATTGAAAGCAAGGTTTTTGGGGGAGCCATGGTTCGTGTACGCACGAACCATCATCGTATAAATTTCGTTATCCCGTTTCGTGAAGACACGAATCGGGATAACGTGAGAGAAATACCAAACTTCAAAAGTTTGCGGTAAAGTTTCTCCGGTGCTATTTTAGATTATAAAACACTTTCTGCACATCTTCATCCTGCTCCAGTTTATCAACAAGTTTTAAAACATCCTGTGATTGTTCTTCATTAAGTTCAACAAGCGTAGTGGGTATCCATTCAAGTTCTGCACTGATGGGTACGATATTCCTTTCTTCCAGCGCTTTTTGCATATGTCCAAAATCACTAAATCCGCATCGAATAACCAAAACTTCTTCTCCGTTTTCTCCTGTACCTTCTCCCATTTCTTCCAGTCCGGCATCGATCAGTTCAAGTTCAAGTTCTTCGGGGTTCAGCCCTTCAGGTTTCATTTTAAAACTGCCCATTTTCTTAAATTGGAAGCTTACACTTCCGCTGTTTCCCAGGGCGCCATTCCCTTTGTTAAAATGGGATTTTACATTCGCAACAGTTCTTACATGATTATCCGTGGCTGTTTCTACCAGTACAGCCACACCATGCGGAGCATAGCCCTCATATAATATTTCTTCGATATTTTCCATCTCCTTGCCCTGGGCGCGTTTAATAGCCGCTTCCACCCGGTCCTTTGGCATATTTACGCTTTTGGCATTTTGCATACACCTGCGCAAAGCCGGATTAGTGGCGGGATCGGGGCCTCCTGCTTTTACTGCAATGGCAATTTCTTTTCCAATTCGGGAGAATTGCTTGGCCATTTTGTCCCAACGGGCAAACATGGTGGACTTCCTTACTTCAAATATGCGACCCATAATTAAACTGGTAGTTTTTTGGAAATTTTTGTTCAGGGTTGCAAAGGTAATATAGTCAGGGTAAAAAAAAAGCCCCGGGTTTTTTTCCGGGGCTTGATACTGAATAATTATTTATTGGAAATCCGTTGCTTTAGGAAGAATCTCACCGGGAGAATGAAGTTTACTCCTTTTCCGGCTATATCCAAAGTAAACAACCAGTCCGATTATCATCCACAAAAAGGCAAATTGCAGGGTCCGGGAATCAATGGCTACGATCATTCCAAGGCAGATTACTGCCCCCAATATCGGAACCAGGGGAACCAATGGGGTTTTGAAAGGGCGCTCCATTTTAGGGCTTTTTCTCCTCAAAATCCATACACCCAGGCTCACCAGAACAAAGGCAAAGAGGGTTCCGAAGCTTGTTAGATCACCAGCCACATGGCCAGGAACAAAAGCTGCAAAGAGGCCTACAAAAACAAAAAGTATCCAGTTTGCTTTATACGGGGTCTTATATTTTGGGTGTAACTCGCCAAAAGCTTTAGGGATCAACCCATCATTACTCATGGTATAAAAAATACGGCTTTGTCCCATCAGCATTACAAGAATTACAGAGGAAAAACCGGCAAGTATCGCTACCGTTACAGCAGTGGCTAACCAGCCATAACCTGTCATATATTGCGAAATGGCATAGGCAACAGAAGCTTCACGGCCTTTTTCCGGATCTACAAATTCAGACCAGTTAGCAACGCCGGTGAGTACATGTCCAAAGAGAATATATAAGATAGTACAAACAACCAGCGAGCCCAGAATTCCGATGGGCATGTCCCGCTTGGGATTTTTTGCTTCCTGGGCCGCTGTACTTACCGCATCAAAACCTATAAAGGCAAAGAACACAATGGCCGCTCCGCCAAGGATTCCTCCCCAGCCATGTTTGAAAAATCCATCATAACTAAACAGAACTTTACCGGCAGAATCTGTGACGGGTTTTGTTCCTTCAGGTATAAAATATGGGGTATGGTTTTCAGGTTTGATAAACTGCCAGCCAATGGCGATAAAAAGTATAACAATGGCCACTTTTACAAATACAATAATGGCATTTACAAAGGCAGACTCCTGAGTTCCTTTGATGAGCAATAATGTAAGTGCCAAAAGAATAATCAATGCCGGGGCATTAATGATTCCCTGGTGCGCAATGCCTGCTGAATCTGTAAAGCTCTCAAAAGGCGAGTGGCTCCATTCATAAGGGATACTGCCTCCCAACAGCTTATTCAGGTATTCGCTCCAGGCAATGGAAACAGTTGCGGCACCTAATGCATATTCCATAATGAGGGCCCAGCCAATAATCCAGGCTATCAGCTCACCCATGGTAACATAACTGTAAGCATAGGCACTGCCCGCAATGGGAATCATTGCCGCGAACTCAGCATAACAAAGGCCGGCAAATGCACAACCAACTGCTGCTATGATAAAAGAAATGGTAACGCCGGGACCAGCAGCCTGGCCAGCAGCGGCTGCTGTTCTGACAAATAAACCCGCGCCAATAATGGCGCCAATTCCGAGTGCGATGAGGTTTCCCGCACCTAATGTTCGTTTTAAACCTTTTCCATCGCCTTGTGCCTGGGCCAACATGCCCTCAAGATCTTTTTTTCTGAATAAGCTCATATAGTTGTTAGTGTTCTGGTAAACAATAAAATTCGAATTTGGAAAGATAAAGATTTCTTTCATTCCTGTTTCTAAAAGATTTTTCTGTTTCTTGCTTGCTGGTTTTCAGGCTATTTAGCTTAGCGGTAGTAAGTATAAAGCATTTAATATTATATTGCGAGACCAAGAGGACAAATATGAAGAAAAACGGTAGCAGGCTTACAGTGTATATTTTTCTGGCTATGATTGTTGGTATCATTATAGGTTACCTTGTTCATGTCAATGCCTCGGCGGAATTCATAAAGAAGTTTTCGGTCAATGCCAAGCTCCTTACCAGTATTTTTCTCAGGCTGGTTCAAATGATCATTGCCCCTTTGGTTTTTTCTACCCTTGTAGTAGGAATAGCAAAGCTGGGCGATCTTAAAACGGTTGGCAGGATAGGCGGAAAGGCCATGCTATGGTTTATAACAGCATCACTTCTTTCATTACTTATAGGTCTGTTTTGGGTAAACCTGCTTCAGCCGGGTGTTGGTTTTACAGTTGGGAACGAAGATACAGCAGCGGCCGCTGACGTGATCAGTAAAACCAAATCTTTTTCCATTGTAGATTTTGTGAACCATGTTTTCCCAAGAAGCATTTTTGAAGCGATGGCCACAAATGAAATTCTTCAGATAGTTATATTTTCTATATTTTTTGGCGTGGCAGCAGCGGCCATTGGCGAAAAAGCAAAGCCACTGATAAAGGCCCTTGAAACATTTTCACACATCATCCTTAAAATGGTTGGTTATGTCATGAATTTTGCCCCACTGGGTGTTTTTGGAGCCATTGCGGCTGTTGTGGCAACCTATGGAGTGGAAAGCATTGTAGTTGTGTATCTGAAATATTTTGGGGCATTTTTATTGGGGATATTTTCACTTTGGTTATTGATGTTCCTGGTTGGGTACCTGATACTCGGTAAAAGGCTTTTTGAACTGATAAAAAGGATCCTGAACCCATTGGCAATTGCTTTCAGTACCACCAGCAGCGAAGCCGTATTCCCTAAACTGGTGGAAGAACTTGAAGGATTTGGATGCAAGAATAAAATCGTTTCTTTTATACTGCCACTCGGGTATAGTTTTAACCTTGACGGTAGTATGATGTATATGACCTTTGCCAGTATTTTTATTGCACAGGTATATGGCGTGCCGCTTAGCCTGGGGACTCAATTGACCATGCTGCTGGTTCTTATGCTTACCAGTAAAGGCATTGCCGGTGTTCCCCGTGCATCACTGGTGGTAGTTACTGCCACCTGTGCGATGTTTAATATACCACCTGAGGGAATAGCACTGATCCTTCCTATTGATCATTTTTGCGATATGTTCAGGTCTATGACCAATGTGATCGGGAATGCTCTTGCAACAACCGCTGTGAGTAAATGGGAAAATGAATTAACTAACCCTGTTGATATTGAAACTACATACGAAGTTTAAGATTGGAATGATGCGGATTAAAAACCTTTTGAAACATGTTTGAATTATTGCAGTTTAACTGGACAGATTTATTGAATCCTGAATTTTATATTCAGAATGGTGGTCTATGGCTTTTTCTTTTTATTGTTTTTGCGGAAACAGGCCTTTTTGCCGGTTTCTTCCTGCCCGGAGATTCATTACTTTTTGTGGCAGGTATATACAGTAATGAACTCGCCCGCGAGATTTTAGATCTAAATAGTGATTTCCTTAATCTTTTATTGATTACAACACTGGTTGTTATTGCAGGTGTAACGGGCAACTTGATAGGTTATTGGTTCGGGTCTAAATCCGGTCCTTATCTGTTTAAAAGGGAAGACACTTTCTTTTTTAAAAAGAAACATCTATTTGCCGCTAAGGACTTTTATGATAAGCATGGCGCTGGTGCAGTGGTGTTTGCCCGCTTCCTGCCATTCATCCGTACGTTTGCACCAATCATTGCAGGTATTGTGGGAATGGATAAGAAAAAGTTTATGTTCTATAATATTGTTGGTTGCGTTGCCTGGGCCATTTCGATGTTATCTGCCGGCCATTACCTGTATATGTTCTTTTTAAAGAGATTTAATTTTGATATAAAAGAACACCTGGAAGCCATCGTTATCCTCATTATCGTTGTAACTACAGCCCCTGTTCTCATTAAGGTCTTTACAGGTAACAAAAAGAATAAAACAGAAAACCACCAAAGCCCACCCAATTCCTGAACGGTATGCAACATAAAAAGCAAGCTGTTTTCAATATTGCCGTCATCGTAGCTGCACTCGGATATTTTGTAGATATCTATGACCTGTTGTTATTTACCATTGTACGGGAACCCAGTCTTAAAGGGTTGAATGTTCCCGATGGAGGGATGATTGCAGCAAGTACCAAAATCATAAACTGGCAAATGATCGGCTTGCTCATCGGAGGCATCATCTGGGGAATAATGGGCGATAAAAAAGGAAGGCTGAGTGTTTTATTTGGATCAATCATGCTCTATTCTGTGGCAAATTTTGCAACCGGCTTTGTACAAACGGTAGACCAATACGCCCTGGCCCGTTTTATTGCCGGAGTTGGTCTTGCAGGGGAACTGGGTGCCGGGATCACTTTAGTAAGTGAACTGCTTCCCAAGAATAAAAGAGGTATTGGTACTTCACTTGTGGCAGGTATTGGTTTGTTCGGGGCTGTTTTCGCATATTTCATTTATAAGGTTTCGGGCGACTGGCGCCTTTGTTATAAGATTGGAGGAGGGTTGGGGATTATACTTTTATTGCTGCGCATAAGCGTATCCGAAAGTGGCATGTTTAATACACTTAAGGAAAAAAATATTTCCCGGGGTAATATTCTCATGTTCTTTAATAATGCAAAAAGGTTCAGGAAATATTTGCTGGCAATCCTTATTGGCCTGCCCACATGGTTTGTGATTGGCATACTTGTAAATTTCAGCAACCGTTTTGCAACAGCCCTGTATGGCACTAATAACATTGATTCAGGAAAATCCATTATGTATGCTTATGCAGCCATTGCCATCGGCGATATAATGATCGGACTGGTGAGTCAGTATTTTCAAAGCAGAAAGAAAGCCTTATACCTGTATTATGCACTCACTATAGTATCAGGCATATTTTATTTCAGTCCATGGAACAATTCTGATGCCTCCATGTATGCAGCCTGTACCGCGCTTGGTTTCAGCACAGGCTTCTGGGCAATATTTGTTACAATGGGAGCGGAACAGTTTGGAACAAACCTGAGGGCTACTGCTGCAACTACGATACCCAATATGGTACGGGGATCACTTCCTTTAATTAACCTCACTTTTGTTGGGCTCTTTCAGGAAACCTTTAAATGGGGGATGGTTCAAAGTGCCATGGTTACAGGTGTGATCGTAATGACTATTACCCTTGTTGCTGCATGGTTTACAGAAGAAACATTTCATAAAGACCTCAATTATATTGAAACCGAGGAAATGTTTCCCTGATGTATCTTTCAAAATAGTAGCATAATACAAAGTATGAAATTCCTGGTCATACGTTTTTCATCCATAGGGGATATTGTACTCACAACACCAGTTGTCCGTTGCCTTAAAAAGCAGGTGCCGGGCACTGTCATACACTACCTTACTAAAAAAGGTTTTGGTTCAATCCTTGAAACCAATCCATATATTGATCAGCTACATTTCCTGGATGATGATATGGAAGGTTTGCTCAATAAATTAAAAGATGAAAACTTTGATGTTATAATTGACCTGCATAATAATATGCGAACATTGAGGGTGAAACAGGCACTGAAGAAAAAATCCTTTTCATTTGAAAAGCTGAATGTTCAGAAATGGCTGATGACAAACCTCAAATGGAACTTCCTTCCTAACATACACATTGTTGAAAGATACCTTGAAACTGTTTCTTCTTTTGGGGTTGTAAATGACGGGGCAGGATTGGATTATTTTATTCCCGCAGATCAGTTATCTGTTTATACTCAATTGCCGTTATTATTCCAACAGGGTTTTCTTGGTATGGTAACCGGCGCCGCACATGCAACTAAAAGGATACCTCTTGATAAGCTTAAAGAGATTTGTAATTCATTAGACTTGCCGATCGTTTTATTGGGTGGGAAAGAAGACCAAAAAACAGGTTCGATTTTATCAGGTTTGAATCCGGAAAGGATTTTTAATGGCTGTGGTATTTTTACAATAAATGAATCAGCCAGCCTGGTTAAGCAGGCCCGGGTTATACTAACTCCGGATACCGGGTTAATGCATATTGCTGCAGCTTTTCAGAAACCGATCGTTGCGGTCTGGGGAAATACAATTCCTCAATTTGGCATGTATCCTTATTCCGGTCATTTTTCTGCGCCATATATAAATATGGAAGTACCTGGTCTTTCATGCCGACCTTGCTCCAAGATCGGCTATGATTCCTGCCCCAAAAAACATTTCAGGTGTATGGAGGATCAGGATGTTGCGGCAATAGTCAAAAATATCAGGTCATTCTGGTGACTTTAAGATACAAGCCTGAAATACTCATATACCGATGTATGGAAATTACTCCATAATAGTCCATCGCCATCAGAATGGAAAACAGGATAATCACAAGGACAAGGATGATCTCAATGAGACTCCTGTCTTTATGGTTCATCCTGGAACGGGTTATAGTCCAGGCAGTTAATATCATGATAACGCCCATTGTGGCAATCGAAAAACCTTCCGTCAATGAAGGCTGCGTCGTAAATACACTAAGGAAAACACCGGTAAGTGTAAGTAGTATGCCGGTAATCTTCAACGGTGAGTCGAGATGCTTGGTCATGGGGATACGGATTATACCAATATAACGACCCGTATATACGAATAGTATAAAAAATAGCCTGCAGGCAAGGCTTGCAGGCTATTGTATCTTTGGAAATTTTTAGTTATAAAGTTTTGAGTACTTCGTTCATTGAACGAACTGCCTCGGCACTTTTGGAGAACATGGCCTGTTCTTCATTATCCAGCTTAATATCAATAATTTTTTCCCAGCCTTTTCTGCCAATTGTTACAGGCACACCCAGGCAAATATCTTTTTGTCCATATTCACCATCAAGTGATACGCAACAGGTAAAGAGTTTCTTCTCATCACGGAGGATGCTTTTTACCAAAGCAGCACCGGCAGCTCCGGGTGCATACCAAGCAGAAGTTCCTATCAGTTTGGTAAGGGTTGCTCCCCCAACCATGGTATCTGCAACTATTTGTTTTTGCTGGTCTACACTGAGTAACTGGGTAACGGGAACACTGTTCCATGTAGCCATTCTGATCAGGGGTATCATCGTAGTGTCACCATGACCGCCAATAACAACAGCGTTAAGGTCTGCAGGACTGCAGCCAAGGTGCTGGCTTAATTGGTATTTAAACCTGCTGCTGTCTAATGTTCCGCCCATACCAATGATCCTGTGCTTGGGTAATCCTGTTGATTGTAAAGCCAGGTAGGTCATGGTATCCATCGGATTACTGATAACGATAATTATCGTATCCGGGGAATATTTGAGGATATTTTCACATACACCTTTCACAATACCAGCATTGGTGCCAATAAGCTCTTCACGGGTCATTCCAGGTTTGCGGGGTATCCCTGAAGTTATTACAACAACATCACTGCCAGCGGTTTTAGCATAATCAGCGGTACTTCCGGTGATGCGCGTATCAAAACCAAGGAGGGCTGCAGTTTGCATCATATCCTGGGCTTTTCCTTCGGCAAGCCCTTCTTTAATATCCAGCAATACCAGTTCCTGGCAAAGGGCTGCACGGGCGATATTATCGGCACAGGTTGCGCCAACGGCACCTGCACCTACAACAGTAACTTTCATGTGTAGACGAAATTTTGGTTATGGAAAAATGTTGAAATCATGATTCGAACTAAGCCGGGAAAGCTTGGGCATAGCAATTATGCATGCAAATACAGGTTTTTTCCGGTCGTT
This sequence comes from Sphingobacteriales bacterium, assembly GCA_024640465.1. Taxonomy (GTDB): domain Bacteria; phylum Bacteroidota; class Bacteroidia; order Chitinophagales; family Chitinophagaceae; genus Pollutibacter. Next base: position 9,303 of record JAHEEX010000010.1, read on the forward strand.
GCAAAGGTAACAGAAGGGCTATGTAATGACAAAAATATTAAGGCAACTATATTATTTATCCGGGCCAAAAACGGGCTTACAACTTTAGTGCTTCAAGGATCTTATCGATTTTAGCACCGCCTTCATATACCCTGACCAGTTTGTGCTGTTTGTCGTAAATAGCCAGGAATGGTATGGCTTTGGCCATGTAATAAGGGCCAAAAAAGTAAAGCATATCTCGACCCATATAAATATTGGAAAATTCAGCAATCTTATATTCCTTATAGAAACGCTGCATTTTTTCCATTGGCTGATAGGTAGCCATTACAATTTGCAGTTCAGAAAGTTGCTTTTTATTCGCCTGGATTATTTTCATTTGTTGCTGGCAATGCTCACAGTCTGGACTGAAAAGCATGATCATAACCGGTTTGCCGGATTTAAGGTTTTTCTGGGTAGTCCAGGTCAGGCTGTCTGCTTGCAAAATCCGGAATTCCGGGAGCACCGGTTTCTTCAGGTAAGGCGGTTGTTCCGTGTTTTGCGCAAACAGGGAACTGTTAAATAGACAGATGATCAGCAAAACGAGTAGATTTTTCATACAGGTATTTGATGAATAAAATTAAGCAGAAACAAACAGAACCTAAAAATCAATATGACAGAAACTTTGGTTCTTTCCAACCTGAATTGGCTACAAGTTGATTTTGCCTTAATTTTGCCGCCTCTAACCGGGCCCAAAAGGGTTTTGATTTTTAAATCTGTAAATTAATTGAAATGGCAAATACATCAGATATCAGCCGTGGATTGATCATTAAACTTGATGGAAGTTTATATACGGTCATTGAATTCGGGGAAAATAAAACGGCCCGTGCTGCTGCAAAAGTTTGGGCAAAGCTTAAAGGCGTTGATAATGCCAGGACCATTGAAAAAACCTGGAATTCCGGGGATACCATTTTCCCGGTAAGGGTTGAGCGGAAAGATTACCAGTTTCTCTATAAGGATGATACCGGTTATAATTTCATGGATAATGAAACATTTGAACAACTGGTCGTAAATGAAAATATGGTGGATGCTCCCCAGTTCCTGAAAGAAGGCCAGGAAGTTTCTGTTTTGATCAATACAGAAACTGAACTGCCTATGAGTGTTGAACTCCCCGATAAAATTGTAACAAGGATCACCTATTCCGAACCTGGCTTAAGAGGTGATACTGCAACCCGCACTTTGAAGCAGGCAACCGTTGAAACCGGTGCCACGGTAATGGTTCCCCTCTTTGTAAACGAAGGGGACGTTATACGTGTAAATACCAAAACAGGAGATTATATGGAAAGGGTCAAAGAATAGATTATCCTGAATTTTATTAAAAATGGGTAAAAAAATGGTTTTTTTACCCATTTTTTATTCATTTTGCCCCAAAATTGACAATTTTTATAATGGGAAAGATTCCTATCTTAGTTTATCATTTATAACCTGAACCTTTAGCCAAACTTAAAACCCAGTCCATGGATTTCAAACAAATACAGGATCTGATCAAATTGATCAACAAGTCCAATATCGGCGAAATTAAAGTCGAACAGGGAGATTTCAAGATAACCATCAGGCAAAAAGAAGACAAGTATATATCGGTTGCACCTTCGCAGGCACCAATGCAAATGATGCCTTCCATGCCAGCTCAGCAACAGTTGGCAGCTGCACCTTCAGCTCCTGCAGAAAAAGCTGCTCCATCTGTAAAAGAAGAAAACCTGGTTACCATCAAAAGCCCAATGATTGGTACTTTCTACAGAAAGCCTTCTCCTGATAAACCATTGTTTGTGGAGGTGGGTGATGATATACAGGTAGGTAAAGTGGTTTGTATCATCGAAGCCATGAAATTATTTAATGAAATTGAAAGCGAAGTATCTGGTAAAGTGGTTAAAATATTGGTGGAAGACGCCACACCTGTGGAGTACGATCAACCGCTCTTTCTGGTTGATCCATCCTGATAATCCGTATCAAAGCATGCATTGGCTGGCCTGGTAAGGCTGGTAAAGTTTCGGCTTCACTTTAATGTAATCACATGACAAAAGATTCAAAAATAAATTTTAAAAAAATACTGATTGCCAACAGGGGGGAAATTGCGTTACGTGTGATCAGAACCTGCAGGGAAATGGGTATTAAAACAGTTGCGGTTTATTCCACGGCAGATAAGGATAGCCTGCATGTGAAATTTGCTGATGAAGCGGTATGTATTGGCAAGCCATCCAGCAGTGATTCCTATCTTAATATTCCCCATCTTATGGCTGCAGCTGAAATTACCAATGCTGATGCCATTCATCCCGGTTATGGCTTCCTGGCGGAGAATGCTAAGTTTGCAGAAATTTGTAATGAATCTGAGATCAAATTCATTGGCCCAACGCCTGATCAAATCAGGGCAATGGGAGATAAAATAACGGCCAAGGAAACCATGATAAAAGCCGGCGTTCCGGTTGTTCCAGGCAGTGGCGGATTATTGGAAAGTGTTGATCAGGCAAAGGGACTTGCTAAAGAAATCGGCTACCCGGTAATCCTTAAAGCAACTGCAGGCGGCGGCGGAAAAGGAATGCGTATTGTTTGGGAAGAATCCGATATCGAAAAAGCTTATGATAGCGCAAAAATAGAGGCAGGTGCTTCGTTCAAAAATGATGGTATCTACATGGAGAAGTTCGTGGAAGATCCGAGGCATATTGAAATCCAGATCGCAGGCGACCGTTATGGCACCGTTTGTCATTTGAGTGAAAGGGATTGTTCCATACAACGCCGTCACCAGAAACTGGTGGAAGAATCCCCGTCTCCGTTTATGACAGATGAACTTCGGGAAAAAATGGGTGCTGCGGCTGTTAAAGCTGCTGCAGCCATTAATTATGAAAGTGTGGGGACAATTGAATTCCTGGTTGACAAACACCGGAATTTTTATTTCATGGAGATGAATACAAGGATTCAAGTGGAACATTGTGTCACGGAGGAAGTAACCAATTTTGATCTCATCAAAGAACAAATAAAAATTGCTGCAGGAGATCCGATTTCCGGCATGAATTATTATCCATCCATGCATGCCATAGAATGCAGGATAAATGCGGAAGATCCTTATCATGATTTCCGGCCCAGCCCGGGTAAGATAAGTGTATTGCACCAGCCAGGCGGACATGGCATCCGGGTTGATTCACACGTTTATGCAGGGTATGTTATTCCGCCATATTATGATTCCATGATTGCCAAGATTATAGCGGTTGCGCGTACCCGGGAGGAAGCCATCAATACCATGAGCAGGGCGCTTAGTGAATATGTGATAGAAGGAGTGAAAACAACCATTCCATTTCATCAGCAACTTATGCGCAATGAAGATTTCCGTAAGGGGAATTTCACCACCAAATTCATGGATACTTTTAAAATGGTATAACCTAATGTATTCATAGCTACTTTGCGGTTAAGGGCTGTTAATAATCTTCATTTTTTTCCGCATCTGTTACAATCTTTAATATCATTATAAAAATATACCCCGCCTTTTGAGCGGGGTATTTTCTTAACCGATTGTTATGGGTTATTTGGGTGTCTGTTTGCCAGATTAACGGAGGAATAACAGTTCACGATATTTTGGAAGTTCCCATTCAGAATCATCCACCAAAAGCTCAAGTTTATCTACGTGGTAGCGGATTTCATCAAAATAAGGTTTTACTTTATCACAATATGCTATCGCTTTTTCCCTGGTATCAGTCAAAGCATTTGCTTTCTTACGCGCTTCGGTCATTTCGAATGCAAGGGCCTGAACCTTATTGATATGTTCTGATATCTCTTCAAGGATATTGAGTTGCGCCTTGTAAGATTTTTCAGGAACACCAATGTCTTTAAGCCCTTTAATATTATTAATCAGCATATTCTGGTAACGGATTGATGCTGGTAAAATATGGTTGCCGGCAAGGTCACCAATAACACGACCTTCAATCTGTACGATCTTCAGGTATTTCTCCAGTTCTATTTCGTGACGGGCTTCGAGCTCAGAATGTGTGTAAACATTATGTTTCTCAAACAGTTTCTTGGCTTTATCTGAAACCAATGGATCAAGTGCGATAGGTGTTGTTTTCAGGTTAGGGAGGCCTCTTTTTGCAGCCTCTTTTGTCCACTCTTCACTGTAGCCATCACCTTCAAACAATACTTTTTTACTTTCCTTTATATATGTTTTGATCACCTGCATGATGGCAACTTCTTTTTTGTCGCCTTTTTCAATCAGGGCATCCACTTCCTTTTTGAAATTAGCCAGTGTTTCAGCCATGATGGTGTTCAGGATCAGCATGCCGTTTGCACAGTTGGCAGAAGAACCTACTGCACGGAATTCAAATTTATTTCCAGTGAAAGCAAATGGTGATGTCCTGTTACGGTCTGTATTATCCAGTAATAATTCCGGTATGCTCTTATGGATGTCGAGTTTGAGCATTACTTCATCCTGTTCATCAAATTTGTCACTTACGCGCGTTTCAATTTCTTCCAGTACTTTATTGAGATAATGGCCAATGTAAGCAGAGATGATAGCAGGAGGAGCTTCGTTGGCACCCAAACGGTGATCATTACCCGCAGAAGCAATGGAAGCACGGAGCAGGTCTGCATGATCATGAACAGCTTTGATCGTATTAACGAAGAAAGCCAGGAACATCAGGTTTGTTTTAGGTGTTTTGCCCGGAGCCAGGAGGTTGACGCCTGTATCGGTACCCATACTCCAGTTATTATGCTTACCACTTCCGTTTATGCCGGCAAATGGTTTCTCGTGCAATAAAACCTTAAGTTTATGCCTTTTGGCCACACGGCTCATAACGTCCATGAGCAGGGTATTGTGATCAACAGCCAGGTTTAGTTCCTCGAAGATAGGCGCGCACTCAAACTGGGCAGGGGCAACTTCATTATGTCTTGTACGGAGTGGAATACCAAGTCGGTATGCTTCATATTCAAAATCACGCATGTAGGCATAAACACGCTCAGGAATGGAACCAAAATAATGGTCTTCCAACTGCTGGCCTTTTGCAGGCGTATGGCCAAAAACGGTGCGACCAGTCATTACCAGGTCGGGACGGGCATTTGCCAGTCCTTCATCAACCACAAAATATTCCTGTTCCCATCCAAGATTGACGTGAACTTTGGTAACATTTCGGTCGAAATAATGACATACTTCCACCGCACTTTTATTGAGGGCTTCGATTGATTTGATCAATGGGGCTTTATAGTCAAGGGACTCACCTGTATAAGAAACAAAGATGGTTGGAATACACAACGTCATTCCCTGACCGATGTGCATGATAAAGGCAGGAGATGTTGGATCCCAGGCGGTATATCCGCGGGCTTCAAAAGTTGCCCTTAATCCGCCACTGGGAAAAGAAGACGCATCTGGTTCCTGTTGTACAAGCGCATCGCCTTCAAACTGGTCTAATGGTGTACCATCACCTTTTAAAGTAAAGAATGAATCATGCTTTTCTGCTGAAGTACCGGTCAATGGCTGAAACCAGTGAGTATAGTGGGTTACACCTTTTTTTTCTGCCCATTGGCGCATGCCGGCAGCAATTTGGTTTGCTACATGACGATCAATTTTTTGTCCGGTTTTGATGGAACCCAACAAGCTTTTATAAGCATCATCGCTTAGAAAATCACGGGCTGTTTTTAAAGTGAAAACATTTTCCCCGAAAATGGACGTGATCTTTGCTGATCCCTCAACATTTACTTCGTGGTTACCCGAAGTTAAATTGTCAATTGCTTTGAAACGAAGTGACTGCATGTTTTAGTAATTTTTAGGAATGGCAAAAGTGCAGCATTTCAATAAAAAAAAGCATTTTTCGACAAAATAAATATCCACTTTCTATGAAATGTCAATTATTTGTTTAAAAATTTCTTTGATTTCATTAAAATGACGGCAAAACTGAATAAAATATAAACATTATAAAATATATTAATGTGAAATGGTACTTGGATGTGATTTATTTAATTATTGATATGATACATCAAACCTTTAATTATAAAATTTTTATCCCGGATCATGTAAAACGCTGATTGTCTTTTTCTACTTACGTCACAGAACTTTACCTTTGAGCCTTCAACATATTATGGAAACAACAGTAACAACCGCCCGGCAGCTTGGTCTTACCGAAGAAGAATTTTACAGTATAGAGAAAGTTTTAAATAGGAATCCCAATTTTGCAGAATTGGCTGCATATTCAGTAATGTGGAGCGAACACTGCAGTTATAAAAATTCCATCAGCTGGCTGAAGACATTGCCCCGTGAAGGAGGTAAGCTCCTGATCAAGGCTGGTGAAGAAAACGCCGGCCTCGCAGATATTGGTGACGGCCTGGGTGTTGTTTTTAAAATTGAATCGCATAACCATCCTTCTGCCATTGAACCATTTCAAGGTGCGGCAACTGGAGTAGGCGGGATTCACCGTGATATTTTTACAATGGGTGCGAGACCAATTGCGGCTTTAAATTCATTACGTTTTGGGAACCTGTCAGATCAGAAAACGCAGCATCTCGTAAGTGGTGTAGTACATGGGATTGGCCATTATGGCAACTGCTTTGGTGTTCCCACAGTTGGCGGTGAAGTTTATTTTGAATCATGCTATCATACAAATCCGCTGGTAAATGCGATGAGTGTTGGTGTAGTTGAAGCAGGTGGAACAGTTAGTGCAACCGCAGAAGGGAAGGGCAATCCTGTATTTATTGTTGGGTCTGCAACAGGAAAAGACGGCATTGGAGGTGCTTCATTTGCCTCTGCTGATATCACTGCAGAAAGTGCACAGGATCTTCCTTCAGTTCAGGTAGGTGATCCTTTCCAGGAAAAGAAATTATTGGAAGCCTGCCTTGAAGTTATTCCTACAGGAGCTTTGATTGGTATGCAGGATATGGGTGCAGCCGGAATCATTTGTTCAACTGCGGAAACCAGTGCAAAAGGTGGCGTTGGCATGCGCATCAATTTGGATAAAGTACCTAAGCGACAGAAAAATATGAAAGCCTGGGAACTCCTGCTGAGTGAAAGCCAGGAAAGGATGCTCATGATCGTTAAAAAAGGACGGGAAGCAGAAGTTCAATCTGTGTTTGATAAATGGGACCTCCCTTGCTCTGAGATTGGGGAAGTTACAGATGACGGTATGTTGCGTTTTTATATGGACGATAAACTGGAGGCAGAATTACCTGCAGAAAGCCTGGTATTAGGTGGCGGTGCACCAGTTTATAAGAGAGATTATAAAGAACCAGCCTATTTCGAAAAGATCAAAGGCTTTAACCCGGAAAAGATAGTAGTCCCTGCCGATATGCGCCGTGTTGCCGAAGAAATAATCAGTCAACCAAATATCGCCAATAAGCGATGGATCTATCGCCAATACGACAGTATGGTTGGTACCGCAAATGTATCAACCAATGCACCAAGTGATGCGGCCATAGTTTGGGTAAAGGGAACAACGAAAGGCCTGGCAATGACCACAGATTGTAATAGCCGTTATGTTTATGCCGATCCTTTCAAAGGTTGTATGATTGCCGTAAGCGAAGCTGCCCGAAATATTGTGTGCAGTGGCGGAACACCTTTAGGGGTAACCAATTGTCTCAACTTTGGCAATCCTTATGATCCGGAAGTCTATTACCAGTTTGTATATGCCATTAAAGGAATGGGCGAAGCCTGTAAAAAATTCAATACTCCTGTTACAGGGGGGAATGTAAGTTTTTATAACCAAAATCCTGACGGTGCTGTTTATCCAACCCCTACCATTGGGATGGTAGGTTTGCTGGAAGATATTAAGAATAAAATGACCCTTGATTTTAAATCACCCGGCGACCGTATTTACCTGCTGGGGGAAGTAACAGACGATCTTGGATCCTCAGAATACCTCCATAAAATATGCGGAGTGGAATTTTCACCGGCCCCTCATTTTGACCTTGATGCCGAATTTCGGTTACAGGAAGTAGTTAGTTCACTTATTGGTGGTAAAAAGATAAATGCAGCCCATGACATTAGTGAGGGCGGATTATTTATCACGTTATTTGAAAGTGCCTCAGTTAATAATCTGGGATTTAATGTCTCCAGCAATGGGGTAACTGTAAGGAAAGATGCTTTCTGGTTTGGGGAATCCCAGAGCAGGGTAGTGGTATCTGTTGCAGAAGCTGATAGTAATGATCTTGAAGCGAGTTTACAAAAAACCGGTTTACCTTTTATTTGTATAGGTGAGGTTACAAATGGAGACCTTCATGTTGATGGTAAAGAATGGGGAAATATTTCGAACTGGCGGGAGAGATATGATACCGTGATTGAAAAATATATGAATGCCTATCATGCAGAGTAAGAATTGAATTTATTACAGAATATCCACTTTACTATTTGATCTCTGATAATCCATACATGAAGAAATATATTGTTGTTACCGGTGCTGCAGGCTTTATTGGCAGTTGCATGGTAGGGTACCTGAACCAGCAAGGAGAACATAACCTCATCCTGGTAGATGAATTTGCCCGCCTGGATAAAGTTCCAAACCTGGAGGGAAAGAAATATACACATAAGATTGAAAGGGATTTGTTTTTTGACTGGCTAAAGGTTGAAACACCTTCCGTGAGTTTTGTATATCATTTAGGCGCCAGAACAGATACAACTGAATTCGACTATGCTGTTCATGAAAAGCTGAATGTACAATATTCGAAAAGCATATGGGGGTATTGTACCGAAAATAATATTCCCCTGGTCTATGCATCTTCTGCCGCAACTTATGGCAGTGGAAGCCTGGGATATAACGATGATCACTCAATTGTTGATAAACTGGAACCATTAAATCCTTATGGGGTATCCAAAAATGAGTTTGATAAGTGGGCATTGCTGCAGGATACACATCCGCCACATTGGTATGGGTTAAAATTTTTTAATGTGTATGGCCCCAATGAATATCATAAAGGCCGCATGGCCAGCGTTATATTTCATTCATTCAACCAGATAAGGGATAAGGGGTATGTGCAGTTGTTTAAATCTCATCGTCCCGATTTTGAAGATGGACAGCAATTAAGGGATTTTATTTATGTGAAGGATGTGATAAAAGTCTGCCACTGGTTTTCTTTGAATTTACCAGCTTCAGGTTTGTATAACCTGGGTACAGGTAAGGCACGTAGTTTTGAAGACCTGGTAAAAGCTACTTATGCCGGATTAGATCGAAAGCCTGATATCAGGTTTATTGATATGCCGGAAGATATACGCGATAAATACCAGTACTTCACAGAGGCTAATATGCATAAGCTGGTAAGTGCTGGTTATAAGGATGGATTTACCAGCCTGGAGAATGGGGTAGGGGATTATGTGCGGAATTATTTAACACTGAATAAATACTATTAGTAATTGAAATAGGATAAAAAAGTTACAGTAAACTCATTTAAATTGGATCAGCATATGGCGCTTTCTTTAGACACCATAATATCAAGGAATGAAACTAATTTTTTATCCAATCCCGTTGGTGATGAGATTATCATTTTAAATATGGAAACCGGCGATTATCTCGGGCTGAATGATGTTGGTTCTGCAATATGGGACCATCTAAAAACCCCACAAACAATTAAGGCGCTAATCGAAAAATTGATGACCGAATTTGAAGTGGATAATCAAACATGTTCACTTCAGACAATGGAATACCTGGAGAAAATAAGTACACTAGGATTATTGCAGGTAGCCGTTTAATTTTCCGGAATGACTTTGCATAAAAAACTACAATCATTTACGAATACAAGCAGGGAGTTTAAATTCCTTTTTTTAAAGACAGTCATATTATCCGCTTTTGTTAAATTCAGCCTGGTTTTCTTACCCTTCAAAAAGGTATTGAACTGGCAGGGTAAATCAAATATTGAGTCAACGGATAAACCCGATGATGCTTCTCTTCCTTTCCGGAAATCCTTGCAGTCGGCCATTCAACTTTGTGATAAGTATACTTTTTGGAAAACTGAATGTTACACCCAGGCACTGACCGCTAAAATTCTGCTTAATAATAAACGAATTCCGGCTACAGTATATATTGGATTTAAAAAAGATGAAAAAGGAAATTATGAAGGCCATGCCTGGCTAAGGTCCTACGACAGGATAATTACCGGTGGGGAGAAGATGGAAAATTACATTGTACATTCATTTTATTCATGATACCCGGAATAGGATAATATAAAAAACATAATATGGGTATTTGCCTGAACATGATTGTGAAAAACGAATCGAAGAACCTAAGCAGGTTATTTAATTCAATTCATAGTTATGTAGATTATTTTATTATTTCCGATACAGGATCCAGTGATGATACAATCGAACTTATTTATGCATTGGGTAGCCAATTCAACATTAAGGGAAAAGTAGTGAAACATGACTGGCGGGATTTTGCTCATAACAGGCAATTTGCATTAGAATTAGCAGTTGATGCCAGGTTAAATGGTGAGCATGACTGTAATTGGCTGTTGATCATTGATGCTGACGAAGAATTGATTGTAGCAGATAAGGATTGGGCAAATAAACTTGAGCCAGGGGTATCTTATACAACATATAAGAATCTTGGTGGGCTGACTTACAAGCATTTGTTTTTAGTGTGGATTGAAGGACAAAAGTGGAACTGGATCGGTAAAGTGCATAATTACCTGGTGAATGAAAACAAATCTTATCTAAAAAAGCATATCAGCAATGTATATATTAAAGCTTATCAGTCGGAAGGCTCAAATACAGCACGGTTTAAAGATAACAGTGAAAAGGGTTTATATTACCTGAATGAATTATTAGAAGAACTTGGCACAAGCGAAATATCATCCAAAAATGCAACCAGGTTTTTTCAGTTGGCTTATACTTACAGGGATATAAATGACATGGAGTCTGCGATTGCTATAATGGATAGATTAGTTAAATCTGATAGCGTTTCTCCAGGTTTGAAATATATCTCACTTATTTTCATGGCGAAATTTCAAATTCGACTAGATCATGAGAATCCCTTAATTAAGCAACACTTGCATCAGGCTATGGAGCTTTTACCAGAACGAAAGGAGGCGTATTATTATCTTGCAATGTTGGATAAATTTAAAAGAAAGCTAAAAGAATCAAGGGAGATGCTGGAAAAAGCAAATACGCTTCCTGCCTTGGATGAGGCATACAATATTATAGAGGATGATGTTTCATTATGGAAAATTAAATATGAACTTGCATTTATTTGTTTTCAGCTTCAAGATAAAGTATCTGCAGTAAAATATATTGATGAATTAATGATGACGGAAAATGTTCCTGATATCGAGCGAAATTTTTTAATTGCCCTCAAGCAAAAAATAATGTAAAAATTCAACACAGGTTTGTTGATTAATTGTTCTGTTTATGATGAATAATTCTTTAAAAAATTTGTAGATTATCAATGAGTACAATATTCGGAATATTCCAGACAAACTCTGAACCGATCGCACAGTCTGAGGTCGATCGGATGAGCTTTGTTATGAATCATTGGAATGCCGATAGGATAGGTATTTATTTGGATAATGAGGCTATGCTGGGTAATCTTACATTAAAGAATACACCAGAATCCCTCAACGAAATACAACCTTATGAAACTGAAGAATACACAATAACTGCTGATGTCAGGCTGGACAACAGGACAGAAATATTTAAGCTTCTAAGTGAATTCAGAATTGTTTCTGCATCTTCCCCTGATCCCGAATTGATTTTATTCCTTTACTTGAAATTTGGGGAGCGTTGTACCGATTACCTTATTGGTGATTTTGCCTTTGCAATCTGGGATAAATTAAATCGTCAATTATTTTGTGCAAGGGACCAGATGGGGATCAAACCTTTTTTTTATTACCACCGCAACAACCTTTTCGCATTTGCATCGGAAAAGAAAGGCTTACTGGCTCTTTCAGGGGTAGACAAATCTGTGAACGAAGATTTTGTGTACAAACTTCTTGCAGATATTGACCCACAGCCATCAGAAAATTTCCATCGGCACATAAACTATTTATTTCCGGCACACCAGCTCAGGGTCAATAAGAATGAGATAGTTAAAAGAGAATATTGGAAGCTGGAAATTCCCCCAATAATAAAATGCTCAAATCAGGATGATTATATTGAGGGATTTAGGGAGCAATTATTTAAATCAGTTAATTCCAGGTTAAGGACAAGCTATCCAATTTCTGTTGAATTGAGTGGTGGTCTGGATTCATCCGGAATCTTGGGAATGGCCACTATGCTTATTAATGATAGGGACCGTTTATATACTTTTTCAAATGTCTTAGAGAAAAATGAAAAGGGTGTAAAAGATTACCCGGATGATGAAGAATCTATTGATGATGTTTTAAGTTTCAATCAAATCAAAAACAGTGTTAAAGTTGGCAGCAGTGAGTGGAAGTATTTGACTGAGCCGCATAAACTTGAGCTATTTGTGCAAAGTGGCATAGGCATGTCCAATTCAATTTGGCAGGAACCTATCAGAAGAAAGATGCAAGATGCCGGGTGCAGGGTCACTCTTTCCGGGTTTGTTGGCGACGAAGCGGTTTCAAACAGGGCAAGACATTATCATTATGGTTTCCTTGAAGAAAAAGCATATTGGGACTTTCTTAAAATTTCATTTCAGAAAAAACAATATTCGCTTCCATTTAATTCCCTTGTACGAGGCCTGATTCCATCTCAATGGCAACATTTTTTCAGCCGGGATAAATATGTATCATACCCCAGAAACAGCTATTTACTGGATAAGGAAATCGAAACCCGGCTCCTGAAAAGTGATATTATAGAATCGCCAAAACCTACCAGGAGTTTTAAACAATTAATAGTCAGGAACCTTAATCGTGTAAGGTATTCATCCAGAATTCTTCATGAGGGATCCTACGGGATTACGCATCGGCTTGAACCGAGATATCCATTTGCAGATATCAGATTGCTGTCATATTACCTTTCATTGCCAACCTCGGTTCTTGGTCATCCAACAATTAACCGTTATTTGTACCGGCGGGCCATGCAAGGTATAATTCCGGAAAAAGTCAGGTGGCATGATGATAAAACCAGGGCTGCAGGAATTTTTCTTTTAAAAGAAAACCGGGAATCCGCCAAAGAGCTAAAGGACTGGATATCAGAGCGGTCTAAAAATATTTCAACAGAAAGCCTGCTACAAAAAATAGATTTCAATAAAATCATTGCCGGTCTCGACAAGGAAAATCCATTAAACTATGCCAATAATCAATTTAATCCGGTAAGATCTTTCCGGGCAGAACTGATTATATATTATTTTTCTATTGCCTCAAACCGTGAAAAAATGCTGATTGAGCCTTTTATTGCTTAAAAAAAGTCATTATAATGTCTTATTTTATTTGAGTTTCAGCATTTATTGCACCTTATAAATAATAATTGCAGGCAGAAGGCGTTTCTATTATCAGTAACCTCTAAACTATATTATTTTCGAGCAGGATAGAAGGAGGAGGTCAACATATTGTTATATATTTATATATGTTGTATCAAATATTTTAGATCATTAATGAGAAAAGTATAAAATTTCTTATAATTTTGATTAGATTTGCAAATTATTAAACGTAGTTCAATGGAAAATCTTAGGTCAGCTCAATTAGGAATATCAAATGAAGCCAAATCTTCGGTGGAAGCTGAGAATAAAAAAATTTGGAGTAAGCCTAATGTTACAGAAATCTCTAAATTTTCAATCTTAGCCGGTCCATCTACTGGTAAAGATGAAACTGGGTTTCCTTCCTATTTGCCAAGTTAGTTTTTAACCTGGTAAACCGTAAAGTACTTTTTTTACAATAAGAAATAATTTGCCTTTAGTTTATTAGTGCGGGTATATTTTATTGAAAACGAATTTTAAAGCCGTCTGACATATACTCAGAGGGCTTTTTACTTTTATGTGAGATTAAGAACTTTTTTGTGCCTGATGGCTTATTTAACTTTCCGGATTTAAATAATTAAGGCAGGTTTTGATCATAGCGGGAAAAGGCCTTCTGTAAAATCTGTAAATTTTTCAATTGTACTGCTGTCTTTTGGTCTGCCCAGCACCATTATTTCTGCACGGAGGATAAGCCCGCTAATTATTTCCATATGTAATTTTTGCAGGTTGTTTTCCATGATAAACTGGCTGCGATAAGTATTTTTTCCAACCAATTCAAATGCTTCTAATCCGGAGATCTTTCTGGCAGTATAATCGGATGATTCAAGGTTGGGGTTGAGGATGAATATTTTTTTTATCGGATAGGCATTTGTAACAAAACTTTCATGAAAAAAATGGCCATACTTGTCTGCCTTTGGCCTTAGTTTATGCTTCTTTTCAAATTGATCGTCGTCAAGGGCATTGATTGTGTCATCCCAGAGTTTCATCATTGGATATGATGCCATGGCATAAACAGATTTATCCTCTTTATGGATAGGTTGTAAAACGCAAATGTCATCTGAAAAAATAGGATAGCCTCTTTTGCTTAGTTCTGCTGCTATACTTGATTTACCCGCACCGGATTCTCCCATGAATAGGATAATTTCGTTTTCATAGATAATAGCTGATGAATGAAGTAGTATTTGGTTTCTTTGTACAAGAAGTGCCGCCATTGCATTACTTAGTAAAAATAACCTGATAGTACTTTGAGCACTGTTATTATAGGGTTCAACCAGGATAGATTTTCCCTGCGATGATAAATACCTTGCTACTTCGGGAATATCCAGGTAAAACCTGGATTTTATACCGGGATATGTTTTTTCTGTAGAAGTTTTCTCAGGAATATCATCGGCGGTAATTTGTCCAAAAGTAATGGTTATGTCTTCCTCGTTGAAATTTGCAGGCATAAGTTCAGGAAACTCCATATCCGAAAGGATTTTCAGACCAAAGCCGGTATATTTAAATTGCTTATTCATTTTTTTTATAGCTGGCAAAACTTCCTGAAAAAAAGAAAAAAACTATCTTAGAAGATGTGTGCGTTTGGTGAATGATTGAATTTCTGTTGATTGTGTAAAATTGTGCTTTATATTGCAATATTATTAAATAGATGAAAAACAAAATACTTTCCCTTTCGAATAATCTCAGATTTGTTTTTCAGATTACCTATAGTATTGACCGAAAGCTATTTTTCCTAAATATTATTTTCTTCATATTACTGGCTATTCTGCCTATTGTGTCACTTTGGATGTTAAAGTTACTGGTTGATAACATCATTAAGTCTGGCAATATTCAGGATCCAAAAGTGATGATCTTCGTTGGGCTTTTCATTGTAGTTCAAATTCTATTCTCTTTTATACAGCAATGGTCTGCTTACTATCTGCAAAAACAACAATATCTTTTAAGCGAACATATATCTTTGAAAGTTTTATCTAAAGCCGCTGAAATTGATTATGCATTTTATGAAGATCCGGAATTTTATGATTCACTACATTTAACCCAGAACAAATCCGCTTATTTACCAGCACAGATCATAAGTACTTTGCAAACCCTGGTCCAGCAGTTATTCATGTTTATTGCACTTGCACTTTTTCTCTTCTCTATTCACTGGAGCATCCCGCTGATCCTGCTTTTTTTAAGTCTGCCGATGGCATTTTCGAAGATGCTCTTTGGCCGGAAACAATTTGAATTGGAAAAGAGTATCGTTCCTGCACAACGAAAAGGATTTGAATTGTATAATTATATAACTACAAACCATTATGCGAAAGAGTTGAGGATTTTTGATTTTGGGAGTTATTTTACAGAATTATATCGCAAAGTTCAGGAAGAGATTTTTGTACAAAGGAACAAACTTCAATATATTTTTCTTCAGAAGAATATGTTTGTTACATTCTTTGAAGTGGTTTGTATTACCCTGTTTTACCTGGTACTGATTCAAAGAAGTATTTCCGGGGCAATTACAATTGGGTCTTTGATAGTCTATTTCCAGGCTTTTCAACGCTTGCAGTCTTCTGTTTCCGGGATTTTTAATTCGGTTGTATCATTATTTCAGAACCAGTTATACCTGCAGGAAATCATTAAATACTTTGCTTTGCCAATAAGCAGACAGGTTGGTACGGAATCAAATGGAACTTTGATGAGTCCTCCTGAAACAATTGAAGTACGTAAACTGTCATTCTGCTATCCGGGTACCACTAAGGAAGTGCTCAAGGACATCAATATGACTTTCACGAAAGGTAAATTTGTTGCCATAGTGGGAGAAAATGGATCTGGTAAATCAACACTGCTAAAATTACTTTGCGGTCTTTACGGTTCAACATTAGGAGAACTATATTTTAATGGAATCCCATCAAATGAACTTCCCGGCTCTTATTTTTCAAAATATATTTCTGTTGTTTTCCAGGACTTCGGGAAATATTATATGACCGTGGAAGACAATATAGCCATTGGGCAAACGTATAAAGATCCACAAAAAATTGAACTTGCATTGAGAGAAGCAACCGGGGAAAAAATGGTTCAATCACTTCAAGCCGGCATTGGGACTACACTCGGCAGATCACATAAATTAGGTGAAGAATTAAGTGGTGGTCAGTGGCAAAAAATTGCTATTGCAAGGGCATTGTATAAGGATGCAAACGTTTTGATACTGGATGAGCCTACAAGTGCCATTGACCCAATTGCAGAATTTGAATTTTTCCAGAATCTGCGCAATAATATAAAAGACAGGATCATCATATTGATTACACACCGATTATATAACCTCAAATTAACGGATTATATATACGTAATGGAAGATACAAAGGTGATTGAATCAGGAAGTTTTAATCAGCTTATACAAAAAGAGGGTTATTTCAGTCGCTACTATAATGCGCAAACGATATGAGGGATATACAAGGGATATCAAATGATTATGGTCCGGAAATTGCTTTGACGGTTTTATTGCTTCGAATAAAAATGGGAAAGTCGCCCGAAGAAGATGCTGCTGCTTTTTTATTGAATAATAAACTGAACCTGTCTGCTTTTCTGACTTTACTGGAAGCCCATCAGATTGAAAGTATATTATTTAGTACAACGCCTTTAAAAAATTTATTCCCCGGGGAGCCCGATATTATAAAGTTCAAAGAAAAAATAAGCCTCAGGTCAAAAGTAAATTTGATCATTTTAGATGAACTGGTAGCCCTTCAAAAAATATTTCATGAGCATCGTTGTGAAGTGTTATTTTATAAGGGGGTTGTCCTGAGTAAATTGTTATTCGGTGATTTCACAACCAGGACAACATCAGATATTGATATCTTGATTAACGCCCGGGACTTTGTTTCCATAAGAAATTTGTTACTTGTTGCTGGTTTTGAAGAAATGTACTTTTATCCTGATAGGTTTCCTGATTATTACCTGAAAGTAAACCGGGAATCTCTATTCCGGAAAAAATGCATTGCCGGGACTTATATATATGTAGAAATTCAGTGGGCACCATTGCCAGCGTTCTATGGACTCCCATTTAATAATAATTATTTTTTTACCAGTGTGGTTTCAGAAAGACTCCTGCAAGAAGATATTAATATGCCGGGGTTGAATGAGCATATGCTTATACTGTTTATTCATCACGGCATCTCAGATCTCTGGAGAAATTTGAAGCACGTTTTTGACATTGCATTATTGGCTGATAAATATCAGGATACCATCGATTGGAGAAAAATCGAGCAATATATTGCCGATCAAAAATTTGTGCGGATTTCAATTGTCGGAAGGAATTTATGCAGAAGCTTGTTTGGGGTGGAAATACCCATTTTCAGTG
This sequence comes from Sphingobacteriales bacterium, assembly GCA_024640465.1. Classification (GTDB taxonomy): domain Bacteria; phylum Bacteroidota; class Bacteroidia; order Chitinophagales; family Chitinophagaceae; genus Pollutibacter. The sequence continues at coordinate 26,955 of JAHEEX010000010.1, forward strand.
CAAAGGAGAACGCACAAAAAGAAACTGAATCATGTTTGCATTCTTTGCTTTCTTTTCCATTACTCACTAAAAAGAAAAAAACATTAGTAAATCTTAAACGGCAATTAATGTTAAGTGATGGATTTTATGAGCGTGTGAAATTGTGTAGAGGATACCTGGAGGCATACATTAAGCCAAGTATGATTGATCTGAAAAATCAGCAATTCCCTCCCTTTTTATTTCCTCTATATTATATTACAAAACGATTCAGGTTTTTATATGGCCGGAAATAAAAATAGGGTTCAAAATTTCAATTATTTCGGTTTGTCGTATAGTTTAAAAATAGGGTAATTTTTAAAAATTATGCAGTCTGACGGATTTACTCATGTTCCCTTAGTTTATAAAAACCTGGATATTTACCAGATCCGTAATAGTATACTTAATGCTATTAAAGAGGTTTCTCCTTTATTAAATGGGCGATTGCTGGATGTAGGATGTGGAAAAATGCCCTATAAAAAATATTTAATTGAAAATACCCGTATTGAAGCATATACCGGTTTGGATCTGGAAGATGCCCTTCCTTATCAACCAGGTACCAGGCCAGACATTTTTTGGGATGGTCAGACTATTCCGCTACTCGATGCTTCATACGACTGTGCCATTGCAACTGAAGTTTTGGAACATTGTCCTGAGCCCGTTAAAACACTGACAGAAATACACAGGGTTATTAAGCCAGGAGGCGTTTTTTTCTTCACAGTTCCTTTTTTATGGAACCTGCATGAAGTTCCGAATGATGAATATCGTTATACTCCTTTTGCCCTGGATAGAATGTTAAAAAAAAGCGGGTTTACCAATATTGAAATATATGCTACAGGAGGTTGGCATAGTTCATTGGCACAAATGCTTGGTCTTTGGGTTAGAAGATCGCCGATTTCTCCGGTTAAAAGGAAATTGTTTTCCATATTTCTGAAACCATTGATCAGATTCCTGATAAAGAAAGATGTATTTAAGAAAAATATTTTTAAAGAAGGTGAAATGATAACAGGAATTTATGGGTGGGCAAAAAAATAACAAAATTGCCATAGTTACTCCTTACCTGGATGCATACTCGGAAACATTTATCCAGGCACAGATTGATTTACTAAAGCCAAAGCTGGTATTGCATACCGGAAGGCTTCCAACCATGGCGGGTGATGTTGAATTAATGGGAAAATTTAAAAAGCGTTTTAATAAGCTCGGTAAAGCGTTTTTTAAAAAAGAATTTTTTTCGCTGGAAAAACGTATAGCTGAAGTATTGACAGAAAATAATATCGGGATAATTTTAGCTCAATATGGGCCAACTGGTGTGGCTATGTTGCCTATTTGCAAAAAACTTACTTTACCACTTGTTGTGCATTTTCATGGTTTAGATGCCAGCCGGTTTGATATCCTGGAAAAGTATGCTGCATCCTATAGGGAAATGTTCAATTTTGTCAAAGCAGTCATTGTTGTTTCTAATAGTATGGCCGACAGAATATTGCAACTGGGATGTCCTCCTGAAAAAATCAAATTGAACCATTATGGGGTGAATGATTTGTTTTTTAAATCTGTACCAACATATGATTCAGAAAGGTTTATTGCCGTTGGGCGATTTGTTGAAAAAAAGGGCCCGGACCTTACCATCCGGGCATTTTCAAAAGTTGTTGATCTTTATCCCCATGCAAAATTGATTATGATAGGGAATGGGCCATTGCTCGAAATGTGTAAACAACTTACGCGTGACCTTTCAATGGAAAAAAATATTTTTTTCCCAGGAGTAGTTAAGCATGATTTAATAGGAGGTTTTATGGAAAAATCACTTGCTTTTGTACAGCATTCTATTATTGCAGCAAATGGAGATAGCGAGGGTACACCCGTTGCCATTTTGGAAGCATCAGCTGCTGCTTTGCCGGTAATTTCTACTTTTCACGCAGGCATTCCTGATGTGGTTATTGATGGGATAACCGGATTCCTGGTAAAAGAAAAGGATATTGATGCTATGTCTTTTGCGATGCTGCAATTACTCGCAGATAAACCCCTGGCTTCAAGAATGGGCAAAGCCGGGAGGGAGAGGATGGAGTCCGGATTTTCTATGGAACGGTATAGCACTGTACTTAAAAATATACTGGAAGCATAATTTAAGTAAATTGCATTTGCTTGTTAGCCGCAAGATTTATGCTTGTGGCTTTTTGCATGATCAAATGGAACTGAAATGAATAAAAAAATTGCCATCATCGGCGGCGGAAATTTAGGAAAAGCAATTGCGGAAGGACTGGTTAAAAGTGGTTTTACTTTACCTGGGCATATTATGGTAACCAAAAGGAATATTGAACCTATCCGTTACCTTGAAGAAAAAGAGATCTTAATCGGGAACGATAATATAGAGGCCGTGAAGTATGCTGATTTGATCATCCTGGCTGTTAAACCTTTTCAGGTGCATGATGTGCTCAGGACGCTACAAGAAAGTCTCGATGCAAAGCGTCATTTGCTTTGTTCTGTTGTTACAGGAGTTTCCATTGATTCGATACAGGATATTGTTGGTAAGGATTTTCCGGTTGTCAGGGCTATGCCCAATACAGCCATTGCCATTCAGGAAAGTATGACCTGTATATGTCTCCGAAATACAGATGCTACACAACAATCATATGTGGAGGACCTTTTTAATCAATTAGGAAGGGTTGTTGCGATCGATGAAAAGCTAATGGACGCTGCTACGGTTTTAGGAGCTTGCGGAATTGCATATGCATTACGCTTCATACGTGCCAATATTCAGGGTGGAATTGAAATCGGATTTGATGCTGCAACGGCAACTTTGATTGCTGCGCAAACAGTTAAAGGCGCTTCTGAGTTACTCATTCAAACCGGAAGGCATCCCGAACAGGAAATTGATAAAGTAACCACGCCTAAAGGGTGCACTATTGCCGGATTAAATGAGATGGAGCACCAGGGTTTTAGTTCATCCCTGATAAAAGGTATCGCTGCCAGTTTCGAAAAGATCAGTAAGGATTGATACAATTGACACAGTTTGATCAATACATTTATTTACAGATAATTTTATGTGAAGTTTTATCACCATTTGATGTTGTAAGTTGTATCAGGTAAATGCCCTTATGCCAGTCTTTTGCATCAATCTTGAATGAAGATGCATTTGGTTTGAATTGGTTTATCAATTTTCCTTCTATAGTAAACAGATTTGCCGAAATAATTTTTGTGTCTTTGGCAACAATTGAAATAAGCAATTGATCAGCAACCGGATTTGGGAAAACGGATATTTTACTGGGTTTATCACCATAAAAATATATCATCAGTACTTTTGAAAACTGTGTTTTGCCATCAGTTTCTTTTGACAATAATCGGTAATAATTTTTCCCTTCTATTGGGTTGTTATCTGTAAAACTGTAATTCTTTACTTGCACATCGGATGTTTCGGCTGAGACAATTCCAGCCTTTTCCCATTTTTTGCCATCAGCGGATCGCTCTATCTGATATGCTAAAACCCTTTCTTCTGTTCCTGTTTTCCATTTAAGGGAAATAGTTTGCTGTATTTGCTGGCCGGTAAAGTCAAGTAATTGGAAGGGGAGTAGAATGTCGCAACGGGCAAAAAGATCTATTACCACATAATCACTCAATGCAGTGGAAATAACCACAATGCTGTCTACAGGACCAGTGAAAAAGGCTCTCATGGCCGACTGATTCAATGCCGTGGTAGTAGCGGCACCATTTATAATATTACCACTGGTAATAAATGCCCCGTTCTGTGGATCTACAAAATTTGCCGGCACTGCAACACCATTCAGAAAACCTATTACCCGTTGATGTTCTGTATTGAATCCATCCCCCCGGATATCTCGTACCCTGAGATGTATATAGTTTGCATCGAGTGGGGTTTGTAATTTGAAAGAGGTATAAGTTCCTGTTGCAAAACTGGCCCCACGGAATGTCAAGAGAGATTCGTAACTAAATCCACCGTATGTGTCAGAATTAATGCCATAACCTGGTCTTCCAGATGCGAAAGTTCCCTGAGATTTAACCTGTACATGTACAGTTCCTAAAATCAAACCAGTTGCAGTCAAGGTTCCGGGAGCCGGCAATCCACCAACCCAGGATGTATTACCAATACATTGTCCCTGAACTTTTAAAGTCAGGAACAAAATCGTGGTGAGCAGGATAGAAAAAAGGTATCTCAAAGGTATAGGTTGATTAACCTTATCATAACGTACTTAAACATATAAAAATTGCTATATTATTCATATTAAATTGAATATCAATATGATGTAAAAAATAATGTTAAGTCAGAATTCAACCGGGCCAGGCTTCTTAAACCCTGCCTTTTTTTCCACAGTCTTTCTACAATTTTTTACAGCCCGTTAATTTGGCGTATGTTTGCACGACCCCCGGGAATTTTCTCCTGTATCTTTCCTTCAGGTCGATATTTTTAGTTTTTTCGGCAATCAATTGAAGTTACTGGTATTAATGTTGAACCCTTTTTTAGGGTGTTGCACTTATTTGATCAAGGCTCATTCAATAATATAATCATACATGGCAAAGTACATTTTCGTAACCGGCGGTGTTACATCTTCATTGGGTAAAGGGATCATTTCGGCCTCACTTGCAAAATTATTGCAGGCAAGGGGACTCACGGTTACCATCCAGAAATTTGATCCCTATATCAACGTAGATCCGGGTACTTTGAATCCATATGAGCATGGTGAATGCTTTGTTACCGAAGATGGTGCTGAAACTGATCTTGATCTTGGCCATTATGAGCGGTTCCTGAATATTTTTACAACACAGGCAAATAATGTAACCACCGGTAAAATTTATCAGACGGTTATCAATAAGGAAAGGGAAGGCGCATACCTGGGTAAAACCGTTCAGGTTATCCCGCATATAACGGATGAGATTAAACGAAGAATGAAACTCCTTGGAAACAATGGTTATGATATTGTGATTACAGAAATCGGTGGAACTGTTGGTGATATTGAAAGTCTTCCGTTTATTGAAGCGGTAAGGCAATTACAATGGGAATTGCCAGACGAAGACTGCCTGGTGGTTCATCTTACACTGGTACCTTATTTGAAGGCTGCAAAAGAGCTGAAAACCAAGCCTACACAGCATAGTGTTAAATTGATGAGTGAAAATGGGGTACATCCGGATATAATCGTTTGTCGCACAGAAAGGCCTTTGTCTCCTGAAATACGCCGTAAAATCGCACTTTTCTGTAATGTGAAACAGGAAGCAGTTATCGAAGCTGCTGATGCTCCAACCATTTATGAAGTTCCACTCGCCATGATGCGGGAGAAACTGGATGTGATCTGTCTAAAAAAACTCAATATTACCCAGTTTAAAGAGCCCGATCTCACTGCATGGAAAGAGTTCCTGGACAAATTAAAGTATCCAAAAAGCAAAGTGAATATTGGTCTGATAGGAAAATATATTGAATTGCAGGATGCCTATAAGTCAATTCTTGAAGCATTTGTTCATGCAGGTGCCATAAATGAATGCAAGGTGGAAGTGATCAATATTCATAGTGAATTCATTACCCCGGAAAATGTCGAAGAGAAAATGGCCAGTCTTGATGCGCTGTTGGTGGCACCAGGATTTGGCCATCGTGGTATTGATGGAAAAATTACCGCTGTAAAATATGCCCGGGAAAGAGGGCTGCCATTCTTTGGTATTTGCCTCGGCATGCAAATGGCCGTAATTGAATTCGCCCGCAATATTTTGGGTTTGGCAAATGCGCACTCCACAGAAATGAATCCTGATACGCCATATCCGGTTATTGATCTCATGGAAGAGCAAAAAAAGATTACCGATAAAGGTGGTACCATGAGATTAGGTTCATACGATTGTGAAATCCTGCCCAATAGCCTTGCCAGTAAAATCTATGGCAAAGAAGGCATAACCGAAAGGCACAGGCATCGTTGGGAATTTAATAACAGTTATCTGGCAGATTTTGAAAAAGCAGGCATGGTTGCCAGCGGGAAAAACCCTGAAAGTACCCTTGTGGAGATCATTGAAATTCCCGGGCACCCTTTCTTTATCGGTGTTCAATATCATCCGGAACTAAAAAGCACGGTTGAAAACCCACATCCCATCTTTGTGCATTTTATTAAAGCAGCCAAAGAATATGCCGAAAAAAAGAATGCAGTAAAGAATCCGTTACTGCAAAGTGAAATGATATAGAGGAGTCGCCAGTCGCCAGTCACCAGTCACCAAAACAGCCAAAGGCAGTAAATCCGGTTGACAGTTGACGGTATACAGTTGACGGTTTTCAGTTGACTAATAATATGTATTGGTTGTTTCAAACGACTAATGACTAACGACTAATTCTCCTGTTTACTCAGGATTCCTTTTTTGATCTTTTCCCAGGTGCTATCAAAAGTTTCCCGATGGTCATCTTTAAATCTTTTTGACAGATCCCTGATCTTATCCTGCCTGTCTTCCTTGCTAAGGGTAAAGAAATCCCTGATTACCTGGCTGTCGTTTTCGGTAGCCAGTGAGTTATATATTTTTTTTAATTCTTTCTCCCGATTTATATTATCATAAGCCATCTCTTTTTCCATTTCCTCCCTTAAAGCAAGTTTTTCTTCATATGCGCCTGAGGGTAAAAGAGATTTTACAATTACAGGCATCAGTTCGATAAGCATCAGGATTACTACAATCAAATAATATCTAAAGCGTAAAGTGTTGTTTGCTTTTAGTAAGTTATTCAATCCTTCCATTCTGGTTAGAAATCCTGTATTAAGTAATTTTGCAAAGGCTTCTTCTTCCTTTTGTACTGCAGATTCCAGATTGCCCAGTGCCCTTTGTATGGAATCCAACCGGGGCTGGCTTTGCGTTATGGTGATTTTTTTTTCAGTATCCAGTTGTTCGTAAGCATTTTTTTTGGCAAGGGCAATCTTCTCTATACCAACCTTGCCGGAACCACCCGTGCCGTCTGCTTCTTTCAGATAATTATCCAGGGCTTCGTTTACCGCAGACTGTTGGATAGAAAGCTGATGTTCTATGTCTTGTTTTGCCTTTAATAATTCTTTTTTTCTTTGCCCGTATAAAGAGTCAAGTTCGCTTCGCTTTTGTGCTTTACGGGTTTCATTATCGAGGGATATCTGCACTTTTATTTCCTTATCGAATAAAAAAAGTATCGCGGGCTGGGCCATGAATAATCCGATGGTGAGGGCCAGTAATCCACGGAAAAGGAAAGGGGTCAGCCGATTACGATTCTTCCGGTTTATCCCTTTTATTAAAGCCCTGTCTATACATAAAACGATAAAACCCATGAATATACCCAAGGGGATAAATATCCATGGATTATCTATTGCTGTCGAAAAAAAATAAGTCCAGGCGCCTGTGGCAAATAGCCATGTAGTTAATACGATGTAGCCGATGATCGAATATCGGTTTCTGTCAATAACACAGTCTGTGATAATCTCTTTCTCAGCCGTAGACAGCCACCATAAAAAATGTGTGAAAGGGCCATGTTCATAAGGTTCCCTTTGGGAAACCGATAAGGGGTTTGTTGCCATGTTATAGTCTGTTTAATGCCGTTTCAACAGACAGGAATCGGGAAAGTCAGACAGGTTGATGTGAATCGTAAAACTAAGAGGAATAACGACATGTTCCGGGGTAAAGTATTGAAATTCTGTTAAAACATCCCCAATATCGGTTTTGGCAAATCATTGCCCCAAAGTCCGTATCCTTTGTTACCTTTGCCGCTCAATTTTCAGATATGAAACTGGATAAAAATTCGGTTATTGGTTTTGTGTTACTGGCCTTATTATTTTTCGGCTACTTTTATTTTACCCGTCAGGGCCAGATCGAACTGGAGAAAAAGCAAAAACAAGTTCAGGATTCACTTGCCCGGCTTGCTCCGCCAAAAGATACAACTGTAAATATTGCAAACTTATCTCAACCGGATTCCCTAAAAATTCCTGGTGTAATTGCAGGACAATTTAACCAGAATGGCGTTGGTAAGGAAGAACTGAAAACCATTGAAACAGAACTTCTGAAAATCACTTTCACCAACAAAGGTGCCCAGCCTAAACTGGTTGAATTGAAAAAGTATCCTTCTGTTGATAGTATGCCGGTCAAACTTGTTTCAACAGGATTCGACCGGATTTCATATATACTGAATACTGGTACCAATACTACAGCAAACAGTTCAGACCTGTTTTATACCGGTGGTGAAATTACCAGGAATGGAGATGGAAGCCAGACCATTACCTATTTGTTATCTGATTCTTCCGGTAAATCCATTTCACATAAGTTTACGGTTAAGCCGCAGGATTACATGATCGACTGGGTGGTTGATCTTATCGGTGCTGATAAACTGTTTTCCCAAAACAGTTTAAACCTGCTTTGGCAGGTAGAAGCAAAGCAGCATGAAATGGATATTCAGAGTGAAAAAAGGGAAACACAGATTGGCCTCATGCAAAAAGGCGGATTTGATTATTTCACGATGGGTACGGGGATCAATAAAAAATTTGAAGAAGGGGTGAACTGGATAGGTTTGAAACAGAAATTTTTCATTTCCACCCTCATTGCAAAAAATGGTTTTTCTTACGCCGATATCAGCTGTAATGTGCCGCATGACTCTACCGGAATTGTTGCCTCTTCTATTGCAAACTTAAAAGCAACTTTTCCTTCTGGGACTAATGCAACAGTTCCTTTCCAGATATATTATGGACCTAATGATTATAAGATATTAAAGGGCTATAAAATGGACCTGGAAGATATGGTGAATCTCGGCCAGGGATTTTATGCTTTTGTGAAGTATATCAACCGTTGGATCGTTTTACCGGTATTTAACTTTTTTGATAAAATGATCGGCAGTTACGGCCTTGTAATTGCGTTGCTTACCATCTTTATCAGGTTA
>JAHEEX010000274.1 GCA_024640465.1 Sphingobacteriales bacterium
TAATTACCAATGACGGGGAACTCACACAAAAACTATCACATCCCTCTAATGAGGTAAGGAAAATGTATGAAGTAAAACTGGACAAGCCGCTTACAAAAGCACACTTTGATAAAATTTTATCTGGCATCACGCTGGAAGACGGGCCGGTTGTTGTAGACGCGCTGGCATTTGCTGATCCGAAAGACAAATCAATTATTGGTATTGAAATCCATAGTGGCCGTAACCGAATCGTGCGCCGCATTTTTGAAGCCCTGGGATATGATGTGAAGGGTCTCGACCGTGTGATGTTTGCCAACCTCACCAAGAAAAATGTTGACCGGGGCAAATGGCGCTTTCTGAAAGATAAAGAGGTAAGGCTGCTGAAGTTCATGAACACATCATTTATCCGAAAGAATAAGAATATCAAGGAAGAAATAGAGGATTGAATAGTGAGTAGTGAATAGTGAGTAGAGAGTAGTGAGTAGTGAGTAGTGAGTAGAGAGTAGAGAGTAGAGAGTAGAGAGTAGTGAAAATAAAAATTTAAGAATAATTCATCACTCACTACTGAATACTGACTATCGATTATCGACTCCAGACTCCCGACTCCCGATTCTGTATTTTCCATTTTCTCTTTATCTTTTTTACATTCCTCATGTTCAAACCAGACATATTTTTTGAAAACGATAGTATTCTAGCTGTGAATAAGCCTTCCGGCCTGCTTACACTGCCTGACAGATTTGATGCGGAACTGGAATCCCTTAAAGGCATTTTAAACAAAAAGTACGGGCAGATATTTGTTGTACATCGGCTGGATAAGGATACCAGCGGCCTGATCATTTTTGCAAAAACGCCTGAAGCACATCAATATTATTCCCGCTTATTTGAGGAAAGGAATGTGGAGAAAATATATGTTGGGCTTGTTCAGGGAACTATGCCGGAAGATGAAGGAAGTTTTGATCAACCCATAGGTGAACACCCTTTTACCAAAGGCAAGATGGCTGTGGTACGCAAGGGAAAACATGCCCTCACCCATTACACGGTTTTAGAATCCTTAGGCAAATACAGCTGGGTATCATTTCGGATTGAAACCGGCCGTACGCACCAGATCAGGGTGCATCTTCAAAATGCAGGACATCCGCTTGTTTGTGATCCGCTGTACGGAACTAATGCACCGCTTTTGCTTTCTTCCCTTAAAAAGAATTTTAAATTATCCAAAATGGAAGAAGAAGAAAGGCCTTTACTTAACAGGCTGGCCCTGCATGCCTGGAAACTGAGCCTCCCTGCTCCTGATGGAAAAATACTTGAACTGGAAGCACCAATCCCCAAAGACCTCGAAGCTTGCCTGAAGCAGTTGAGGAAATGGAAGAAGAAGTGAGGTGTGTGGTGTGAGGTGCGAAGTGCGAGGTTAAAAGCAAAATGCAGGGAATAAAAAAGTCAATACTTTGACCGCAAAGAAAGCCAGAGGATTCAAGCACCAGTTCAATTTCTGATAACAATTTAATCCGTGAGTTGGACTCTTTGTATTTGACTGTTGACTAACGACTAATGACTATCGACTCATTGTATTTGGATGTTGACTAACGACTAATGACTATCGACTCCCGACTATTTATGCAAGCCGCATTCTTTCTGCGACTGCTCCCACCACCATCTTCCGGCGCGGGCATCTTCACCAGGCTCAATGGCCCTTGTGCAGGGCAGGCAACCAATACTTACAAATCCTTTATCATGCAATGGATTATACGGAACATTATGCTTTTTTATATAATCAATCATTTCGTCAAAAGACCAATTGATAAGCGGATTGAATTTATGGAGTTGTTTTTCTTCTGACCATTCCAATAACGACATTTGATGACGGTTTGCAGACTGTTCAGAACGCAGTCCGGTGATCCATATCTTAGCACCTTCTAATGCCCTGTTTAATGGTTCAACTTTTCGGATATGGCAGCATTCTTTTCGATTCTCTACCGACTCATAAAAACTGGTGAACCCTTTTTCAGTTACCAGCTTTTCTACTTCATTTGCCTGGGGAAAAAAAACTTCAATGGGTATTTTATAACGGGCACGTGTACGGTCTATCAGTTCATACGTTTCATTAAATAACCTGCCCGTATCTAATGTGAAAATCCTGATCGGGATGTTATTGCGGGCAATCATATCCGTGATCACCTGGTCTTCCTGGCCGAGTGAGGTGGAAAAAACAACCTGGCCGGGATAAACACCGGCCAGGTAATGTAATTGCTCAATTAAATCCTTACCACTTAAGGCGAGGGTCAATTCGGCTGTTTGCATAATTATTCCATTCGGGTGAAGACACACCCATTATCAAACATTTTATTTATTGGGCTGTGGCGTATAGCGCAGGTATGGCTTTACAACCCTTACCCCTTTAGGGAATTTCTTGATGGCGTCTTCAGTTGAAACGGCAGGTACCACTATTACATCTTCCCCTTCTTTCCAGTCTGCCGGAGTAGCAACACTATAGTTAGCTGTCAACTGTAACGAGTCTATCACCCGCAACACTTCATGAAAATTCCTTCCGGTTGATGCCGGATAAGTAAGCGTCAGTTTAACTTTTTTATCCGGGCCAATTACAAAAAGGGAACGTACGGTAAAAGTTTCTGAAGCATTCGGATGTATCATATCATATAAACCGGCAACATGTTTATCCTCATCGGCGATGATGGGGAAATGTACTTCAGTGTGCTGGGTTTCATTGATATCATTCACCCATCCCTTGTGTTTGTCCAAAGGATCCACACTGAGTGCAAGCACTTTAACATTCCGCTTGCGGAATTCTTCGGCTAACAGGGCCGTTTTTCCTAATTCAGTGGTACAAACAGGTGTATAGTCAGCTGGATGAGAAAACAAGATACCCCAGCTGTTACCCAGGTATTCATGAAAACTGATCTCACCTTCAGTGGTGATCGCTTTAAAATCAGGCGCAATATCGCCAAGTCTAAGTCCCATACATGTAAATTTTGAGATACAAATATATATAAAATAATAACCCCACCAAATCAGTAGACTAATTTAACAAATTTAAAGATTAGTTAATGAAAAGAATACATATTTAGCCACGGATAACACAGCAAAACAGCCGGAAAATACAAATACAGTTTATTAACATGGCTGTTCTCCAGCCTTTTATCTGTGTATTCTGTGGCTAAAAATTCGAATATTAAATTGGAGGTAATAGAACCATGGAATCTGAGCTGTGCTAGAGTAAGCTTCAATATTCTCTGTTCTTTATTCAATATTCCTTATTCATTGAAACAAAATACTGAATTCCATCAATCATATTAAAGGGCTCCGCCTCTGGTCAGCGAAGATTTTCCAAACCGTCCTTTTACATCATCAATGGCTTTATAGAGCCCTGCTTTTTTTTGAACATCAGAGAAAAGATTGGTTTGCCTGGCTTCGGCTGTGAGTTCACTTAAACGGACCCCAAGAAGCCGGATTTTTTCACCTTTCCTGTATAGCTTATGGAATAATTCTTTGGCAAAGGGGATCAGTTCATCATCATAATAAGTATACGGAATGGCACTCTGCCGGGAAGTAGTTTCAAAATCAGGGTAACGGATCTTCACCGCTATGCAGCCTGCCATTTTATTCTCTTCCCGAAGCTGAAAAGCCACTTTTTCGGTCATGCGCACCAATTCACTCATCAGGAAATCCATATTATCTTTATTATCCTCAAAAGTATTTTCGGTAGAAATGGATTTTGCTTCGTGGTACGGATGCAGTTCACTATGGTGGATACCATGTGCACGCTGCCAAAGATCCTCCGCACTCCTGCCCAGTTTCGAGATCAGTATTTCAACCGGATAGGCGGCGAGGTCGCCGATGGTGCTGATACCCATTTCCTGTAAGCGATGGGCACTATGCTCGCCAACTCCCGGAATACTGCCTACAGGAAGTGGAGCCAGGAACGCTTTTTCATTGCCAGGCAATATCTGCAGGTATCCATTGGGTTTAGCTTCATTGGTAGCCATTTTGGCAACCATTTTATTTGAAGCAAGGCCAAAAGAAATGGGCAGCTTGGTTTGCTCCATGATCTCTTCCCGGAGGCTGATGGTCCACCCGAGGGGATCAAAAAACTTATCCATTCCCGTTAGATCAATATAAAATTCGTCAATCGATGCTTTCTCAAACAGCGGAGCCTTTGCAGCAATGATCTCGGTAACCCAGCGGGAGAATTTACTATACTGGCCGCGGGTTCCCTGCAGCAGGATCGCCTGTGGGCAAAGCTGCATGGCTTTTTTCATCGGCATAGCGGACCTCACCCCAAATTTCCGGGCTTCATAACTGCAGGTTGTTACTACA
>JAHEEX010000275.1 GCA_024640465.1 Sphingobacteriales bacterium
AATGAATTATAAAATTGCAGCGGACTACGAACTGCTAATCCGGTTTATGCATAAAGAGGGAATTCGTTTTCGTTATATCCCTGAAATACTCGTATATATGCGCACCGGCGGTGTAAGTAATCAGTCTGTCATGAGTCGGTACATTCTGAATAAAGAAATTATCCGTGCTTGTGCTGAAAACGGCATCAATACTAATATGGCCAGGCTCTCGATGAAATATTTTAATAAGGTATTTGAGTACATCAAACCAATGTTTAAAAATTGAATAAATCATAACGCTGAGAAAGGAGAACGCGGAGGGTCGCAGCGAAAAAAAACTCCGCCTTTTTTTTATCTCCTTTCTCTGCGCTGAATACTTATGAAAATAGGCGTAACAGGCAGTTCAGGCTTTGTAGGGAAACGATATATGCAAATAGAATCGAATGGCTATGAAAAATTAGCCCTCGATCTCAGAAATGTTACCCCGGAAGAGATGAACCTGCAAGGCATCAATACTATTGTACATCTTGCCGGCAAAGCACATGAAATGCAGCCCATACCGGACTGGGTATATTTTAAAATCAATTTCGAACTGACAAAATCACTTGCCGACAGTGCTAAAGCGGCCGGTGTTTCCCATTTTGTTTATATTAGTTCTACGAAGGTTTACGGTGATGTGGTAACAGGGGTTGTAAATGAGGATTCTGCCTGCCTTCCGGTTGATGCATATGGTAAGAGTAAAAGGCAGGCAGAGGAATACCTGCTTTCCATACAAACACCGGAATTTATTGTATCTATTATAAGGCCACCGCTCGTTTATGGTCCTGGTGTAAAAGGTAATATGATCAAATTACTGGAACTTGCAGAAAAGAAAATTCCATTACCTTTTGGCAAAGCAGGTAATGCCAGGTCAATGGTTTATTTAGATAACCTGGTAGCCCTTATTAACAGGGTTATTGAAAAAAAAGCAAGTGGTATTTATGTAGGTGGTGATGTCAAGCCATTGTCTACAGATCAGCTCATTAATTTGATGAGGGCTGCAATGGGGAATGACATGGGCCTGGTAACAATTCCTTCTTTTTTCAGGAATCTGATGAAATTATTAAGGCCTGCACTGTACACAAGACTTTTTGGATCTTTTGAAGTGGATAACAAAGGGAGTAACCACAGACTTGAATTTGTACCACCTTATACTTCTGAAAAAGGAATTGATACAATGGTTCAATGGTATCTTAAACATTAACTTTATCCGCCAAAGCGTAAGCAAAGGTGGACTTTGGATTTTCTTTGCGGTAAAAAATAACTCATGAGTGTATTATTTAACATAGAAAAATTTATCGGTGAACATATTACTGGTCGGCAGGAAAGCCTTTTAACCCAGGACTTTAATACTTACCACCTTACCTTTCAGGAAAAGATAGCTGGCAATTCAGTACTGGTTATAGGCGCTGCCGGAACAATCGGGTCTTCATTTGTAAAAGCATTGATTCGTTTTAAACCCGCAAAATTAGTGGTTGTAGACATTAATGAAAACGGACTTACAGAGTTGGTTAGGGATTGCAGGAGTTTAGCCGATCGTTCATTGCCCACTGATTTCAAATCCTATCCCGTAAACTTTGGAGATCCGGTTTTTGAAAAAATATTCCGTCAGGAAGGACCCTTTGATATTGTTGCCAATTTTGCGGCACATAAACATGTACGCAGTGAAAAAGATGTTTATTCCATCGAGGCAATGATTGAAAATAATGTGCTACGGGCAAAAAAATTCCTTGACCTGCTGACTCAATATCCGCCGCAACATTTTTTTTGTGTTTCCACAGATAAAGCCGCCAACCCGGTGAATATCATGGGCGCCAGTAAAAAACTAATGGAGGAAGTTATTCTTGCCTATTCAGATACAATTAAGATAACAACGGCACGCTTTGCAAACGTGGCTTTTTCAAACGGCAGCCTGCTGGCCGGTTTTATAGAAAGGGTGATGAAGCAACAACCCCTTAGCAGCCCTTCAGATGTAAAAAGGTTTTTTGTTTCGCCACGGGAATCTGGAGAAATTTGTCTTGCAGCTTGCGTTTTGGGCCATTCAGGTGAAATCATTTTCCCCAAACTATTGGAAACAGACCTGGTGAATTTCGCCGATATAGTGGAACCATTTCTGCAAAAGCTTGGTTTAACGGCAGACATTTGCAGCAGTGAATCAGAAGCAAGGGAAAAGGCCGTAAAACTAGCGGGAGATAAATACCCTGTCTATTTCTTTGCCAGTGAAACTTCCGGTGAAAAATTATTTGAAGAGTTTTATACAGAGGAAGAAGAGCTTGAAATGGATCGGTTTCATGCATTAGGCGTCATTAAAAATGCTCCCCGAAGGAAACGGGAAGAACTGGATGCCATTATTGCTGATATTGAAACAATGTTTGGGAAAGGAGGCAACAAAGCGGACGTGGTTAAACTCCTTAACCGGCTACTGCCCAATTTTCAGCATATCGAAACCGGGCTTAACCTTGATCAGAAGATGTAATAAATTCTTTGTTCCATCGCGCTAAAATGTATTTATGTACCCATTAGTAAAGCGTTTTTTTGATATTGTATTGTCACTTTTTGTATTAGTAATATTATCACCGGTATTATTACCCATCATTTTGTTATTGCGTTTCACCGGTGAGGGGTTTGTTTTTTACAAACAAAAGCGGATTGGTTTTAAAAATCAATATTTCGATATCCTGAAGTTTGCGACAATGTTGAAAAACAGTCCGAATATGGGAACGGGATCTATAACTTTGCGCAATGATCCTCGCTTGTTGCCCATGGGTAAATTCTTGCGCAAGACAAAGATCAATGAGCTGCCCCAGATTTTTAATGTACTCTTAGGCGATATGAGTATCGTTGGACCAAGGCCATTGGTTGACCGTACATTTAATGCTTATCCTGAAAATATAAGGTTCAAGGTATACAATTCAAAACCTGGTATCACAGGAATCGGGTCCATTGTATTCAGGGATGAAGAAAGCCTTATCTCAAATTCAAAGATGCCGCCACACGATTTTTATGAAAAATATATTGCACCGTATAAAGGAGAACTGGAAATGTGGTATAACGAACATAAAGGATTTTGGGTCGACCTGTTGATCATATTCCTGACTGCATGGGTTATACTTTTCCCTTCCAGTAATCTGATGTATCGTGTATTTAACGATCTTCCAAAAAGAAATATACCATCATGAGCAAAATTGCCCTAGTCACCGGTATCACCGGCCAGGACGGCGCCTACCTCGCCGAATTATTATTGAGTAAAGGATATACCGTTCATGGTATCAAAAGAAGAAGCTCACTTTTTAATACAGAACGCATCGATCACCTCTACCAGGACCCGCACGAGAAGAACGTGAAAATGAAACTGCATTATGGCGACCTGACCGACAGCACCAACCTCATCCGGATTATCCAGGAAGTGCAGCCGGATGAAATATATAACCTGGCGGCCATGAGCCATGTACACGTGAGTTTTGAAACTCCGGAATATACTGCCAACGCAGACGGTATTGGTACATTACGAATACTCGAGGCCGTTAGGCTCCTCGGCCTTACTAAAAAAACCAAAGTCTACCAGGCCTCCACATCTGAACTGTATGGATTGGTTCAGGCCGTTCCACAATCAGAGACAACACCTTTTTATCCCCGGTCCCCATACGCTGTTGCCAAATTATACGGCTACTGGATCACCGTGAATTACCGCGAAGCGTATGGCATGTATGCCGTAAATGGTATTCTCTTCAATCATGAGTCTCCATTGCGTGGAGAAACATTCGTTACCCGTAAGATAACCAGGGGAGTGGCGAAGATCGGACTGGGAATGCAGGACAAGATATTTTTAGGAAACCTGGATGCTCGTCGCGACTGGGGCCATGCGAAGGATTATGTGGAAGGTATGTGGCGGATCTTACAGCAACCCGTACCCGAAGATTATGTACTGGCTACTGGTGTTACCACACCGGTTAGGGAATTTGTACGCATGGCCTTTCGGGAAATTGGAGTTGAAGTGGAATTTAAAGGCAAGGAGGAAAAAGAAACTGGTGTGGTAGTGAGTTGCAGCAATCCGGATTTTCAGTTACCTGCAGGAAAAGAAGTGGTTGCGGTTGATCCCAAATACTATCGCCCTACTGAAGTGGATCTGTTGATCGGAGACCCAACAAAAGCCAATACCCAACTGGGCTGGAAACCAAAATACGACCTCCCGATGCTGGTGGCGGAAATGGTGGCTGCTGATGTAGAACTTTTCAGAAAAGAGAAATTATTAAAGGATTCCGGTTTTGAAATCAAGAAC
>JAHEEX010000100.1 GCA_024640465.1 Sphingobacteriales bacterium
GCCTTTTATATCCGCTTTCCCATCTCCAGCCTTGCCCTTGATATCGGCGGGTTTCTTTGTTGGGGTTTTAGCAGCCGCAGGCTTAGAGACATTGGAGGGCTTTGAAACATTGGACGGTTTAGAGACATTGGAGGGCTTTGAAACATTGGATGGCTTAGAAACATTGGACGGTTTTGAAACCGGTGCTTTTTTAGCAGCAGCTGGTTGTGCTGCAGGTTTTGCCGCAGGTTTTGCTGCAGGTTTTGCTGCAGGTTTTGCCGCAGGTTTTGAAGTAGGTTTCTTTACCTGTGCCTGCACATCTGTTGGTATGGTCACAGAGAGCAATAAAAATAATGCAACCAAATAACCTACTATTTTTTTTGCAGTGTTCATAACGATGATTTTTTTAAGTAAAAATTTTTAGCATTACTTTCAAACAGCATTTCACATACTCAATTATTCACACTTGTTTCCCATATCCTCGAGATTAGTGGATTAATAATGATTACGATCCTTCTGTTTAAAAACCTTCCTTCTTCCGTATCATTGTCTGCGACAGGGTAGTATTTGCCATGACCCGCTGCAATCAGCCTCGAAGGATCAACCTTATATTTATCCATGAGTATCCTGACAATGGCATTGGCTCTTTCCGTACTCAGCGACCAATTGTCTTTGTATCCGGATTTAACCGGGGCATCATCGGTGTGACCAATGACATAGGCCATTACTTTAGGATATTCGTTCAATACTTCCCCCAGCACGGCTAATGCATCCTGGCCTTCTTTACCAACGGTTGTACTTCCGCTGGTAAACAGCAGGTCGTTACTCAGTTCAATATGAACCAGGCCTCCCTTCATGGTTACATGAGCCCCTGCATCTTCAAATTTCTCCAGGGATGCCTGTGCTTTCTGTTTCATCTTTTTAAAGGAAGTTCCCTGTTCTGCCAGTGCCTTATTCATATCCTGCAGATTTTTGACAATCATTTCTTTGGCGATACGGCAATCCTGGGCTTCCTTACTGTATTTGATATTTTCTTCTTTTAATTCACCGATGAGTTTCTGATTGTCGGCTACCTGTTTGTTAAGTCCATCAACCTGGCTGTTCAGGGTTTGGATTTGTGCATTCGCACTATCCAGTTTCTTACTGGAGACGCAGGAGAATGAAAGGAACATCCCCATCAGCAG
The DNA here is from genome assembly GCA_024640465.1 of Sphingobacteriales bacterium. GTDB lineage: Bacteria > Bacteroidota > Bacteroidia > Chitinophagales > Chitinophagaceae > Pollutibacter. Next base: position 1,164 of record JAHEEX010000100.1, read on the forward strand.
GCAAGACTGAATAAAACCATTTTTCATAAAATTGTTTTTAATTGTTTTAACAAGGTTAATAAACCTTATTTATTAAAATGTATCAAATACTCGCGTACCATCACCCTTGGCCGAAACAGCAATATATTTAATCAGCATCAGGTAAGTATTCTGCATATTTTTTCATTTCATTAAGTTGATTACTTTTTTATTTTTCAGAAACCAGACCAATAATTTGAGAATCGGTATATTGAATTTTTTTCCAAAAAATAACTTTATGCTTACTTTAATTACAACCCTACATTTTTAGGTGGAAATTTCACAAAACTGGCCGCATGGTATTTTGCTTCTGCAGATATGGATGCTGTCCATGCATTTAACGCGTGCCCTACCACCCTTGATTCCTTTGGATCAATATACAAGTTGAAAAGCCATGGTGCCAGGCCAGACTTTGTAATGGTAGATTGATCAATCATAAGGTGCGGATTATCAGACTCAGTAATCATAAAATACATTTTGAATTCGTGTATCCGTATAGCTACAAGGTCTCTTTCCACCCAGGTATGTATGCGATCCCTCGCAGACTGGCCGTTATCTGCCAACAGGAATCCTACCTGATTAATACCATCAATGGGACGGTCGGTTGGCACTTTATCAATTGCACCTGCAATAGCAGCGGTTGTATTATACAAATCCATCAGGTCAAAAAGCTCTGCGCTTTCCCTGGGTTTGATCATCCCTTTCCAGTAGACTACGCCTGGCACCCTTGTGCCACCTTCCCATGCCGATCCTTTTGTTCCTCTGAATGGAGTAAATCCAGCGTCGGGCCAGGCATCCATTTGTGGACCATTATCTGAAGTAATAAAAATGAATGTGTTTTCAAGTAAACCATTTTTTTCCAACTCACTTACGATTTCACCAATGATAGCATCTACTTCTACCACACCATCCTTATATGGATATTTACTGGCACTTTTCCCTTCAAATTTTTTTGAAGCCCATACATCTGTATGCACTTTCATAAAGGAATGCTCCAGAAAAAAGGGCTCACCCGATTTGGCAAACTCCCTGATCTTTTTGATGGAAAAATCTTTTAATACCTGGTCTGCTTCAGCCATATCTTCTACACTGGTCGTAGCTTTTATCAATTGCTCTTTTCCACCTTTTTTACCATATACCAAATCTTTCGATGCTCCGGATTTATGATAAGCATCCAGCTTGAATGAATCCAGTACCAGGTCGGGATAACGTCTTTTATCAAATTCCTGTGATATTTCTTTTTCAGCTCCATAATAACCATAGTATTCATCAAAACCTACATCAAATGGTCTCATCCCTTCCAATTCACCAATATGCCATTTTCCGGTGAGCACTGATTTGTATCCTGCAGAGCTGAGTACTGCGGGCAGACTAATTTCATCTTCCCACGGGTTTTTCGTGAGTTTATCTCCGGTGAGTATGGGCCTTGTAAGCCCGGTACGGGCAGGTATTCTTCCGGTTAATATAGCAGAGCGGGTAGGCGTGCATGTTGGTTGGGAATAGGTGGATGTTAATTTTAATCCGTTCGCCGCCAACCTATCCATATTGGGTGTAGCAGCTCCAATTGTAGCCCCCCCGCCATTAAAGCCGGGGTCGCCATGTCCCATATCATCTATCAAAAACCAAACGATGTTTGGTTTCTTACCCGTTTTCTTTTGAAGGGCGGCCAACTTTTCGGCAGCAGCTTTTTCCTGGCCTGGCAATGGAATGGCAGCTTGCCAGTTTTCTTTTCCGGGAATTGGCCTGGCCTTACTCAATGGAGTAGCCTGAGAAAAAGCTTCGGATGAAATAAGCAGGATTACGCCCAAAAAGATAGCTGCATTTTTTTTAAACATAATTTTCTGTTTTTGATATTGAGAAATTTTTTTTTAAATGATACAAGTGGATAACAGGTTCATTTAAATTTCATATGAATCGGCGAACAGATGACCGTACTGTGAAATTTATTAAATGCAAATCCTTCATTATATACTTTGGATAATTCGGTTGAATTAATTGCACCACCAATAGTGGTGGCTCTGCCTACACCCAAATTGTCAAACAGTATTATGAGCATATTGAGCGAATTGGCCGGTATGTGACTGGGAAAAGTACGCTGTAGATGCCTGCTCCCCAGTATACTTTCACCATACATCCTGGCAGCTGGTAGTTTTGGAAATGGCAAAACCAACTCATTGACCGTTGACATTAAAGAACTTTTAGCAGATTTAACCTGATCTGTTCTTACAGCCTGGTTATAGGAAAGATTAAAAAAAACCAACTGCAATATGATAACCAAGATTTTTAAAAAACCCAGATACATCAGTTTCCCATTAATGCATTGAATGTCGGTGTAATTGAAGATTTAAACTATGACTTCAGTCAGGAAAATCGGGCCTAAAGAATGGAAATATTTCCAACCTGAAAGTACCTCCATGTTGTAAAGGATTTCAGGGAAATGAAACACTTCTGGATAGCATAAAAAAAGGAATGAGTGTCCAGAAAACCTGAAAAGTGTTTACAGAAACAACCTTTTAGCATTACAAACAAAACGGCAGAGCATGAGAGCTCCGCCGTTTTGGAGTCAATAACCCTATTAATAAAATTAAATACAATAGTTGAAAGTCAAGATTACTAGCAAAAGACTTCTACGGAATCACAGGATATTAGTTTGTTTTCGGTTGATTCAAAACCTTATGTACAATACCTGCCAGTGCAGCACCTACAATCGGGGCGACCCAAAAAAGCCATAACTGTCCGAGGGCCCAGTCTCCCACAAATAGTGCCTGACCTGTGCTCCTGGCTGGGTTTACCGAAGTATTGGTCACCGGAATGCTAACCAGGTGTATCAGGGTTAAACCCAGGCCAATACTTAATCCTGCAAATCCTTTAGGAGCCTTGTCATGAGTTGACCCTAAAATAATGATCAGGAAAAAGAATGTCATGACCACTTCCGTAACCAGACCTGCCATCATGGAATACTTTCCGGGTGAATGTTCACCATAACCATTGGCAGCAAATCCACCCGCCAGGCTGAATGCATCATTTCCACTGGCGATAAAATATAAAATCGCAGCTCCTGCAATGGCACCGGCTACCTGGGCAATAATATAACCAGGCAATTCTGATGCGCTGAATTTTCCACCCATCCACAAACCAACTGAAACAGCCGGGTTGAAATGTCCTCCGGAAATATGACCTACCGTATAAGCCATGGTCACAACTGTTAAACCAAATGCTAATGAAACGCCTACAAAACCAATACCCAGATCCGGAAATGCTGCTGCCAATACTGCGCTACCGCATCCCCCTAAAACCAACCATAAGGTACCTATAAATTCTGCTAAAAGTTTTTGATAAGAAGCCATCTTTTTTGTTTTTTTAAAATGGGTAAAAGTATAATAAAATCTTAGCGTTAAAAGTTTCTTTGCGGTTAAATCATTGAAGCCCTGCCACAGAAAGAGGCCATGGCAGGGCTTCGAATACTTTACTTTTAGTAATAAACAAACTGATTCTCACTTATCAGCTTCCACATCTGCAACCTCATACATATCCTTTCCATTTTCCTGGATAGGCTGGAAGTAAGTTTCCCCCATTTTAATGTAGGTCACATCTCCCATTTTCACTTCTTCACCGCCTTCCGATACATGCTCTACAACTGTGCCGGCAAGTGGTGCAACAACTTTGTAACCATCACCGATTTTTTCATAGAACACACCACCATAATAATAATTTTTTGTGCCGGCATCATCCACTGAAACGGTTTCATAACCAGAAGGGAGTGTTTTTATTTTTGCACCAATCGGAGCCGAAACAACAGTATATCCTCCGTTACCTTTCAGATAAAAAACCCCTTCATCGTAATAATATTCTCCGTCATATACCCGCATATTATTGGCCGACTGATAGCTTGTAAATTCCGAGTAATCCCTGTATTGGTAAAAGGCTGGTCCGGTTAATACCAATTGATTTTCTCCCGGGTAATTACCAAATCCTGAACCTGCATTTGACGCCATGTCAAAAGCACCAGGCAAATCCATATCATTATCCACTATACTAACAATAATAGCCGTAGTGGCCAGAGTTGCAATAAAAAATCCCCATGGATGCCAGCGAGGCCCCCAAACAAATGGCCGATATGGATGATAGTAGTAAGGATGATAACACCTGTACCTGTATCCGCCATAAACATATGGAGGCCTGGAGTAAGGCCGGGTATTTCTTCTTACAGATGTGTTGCGGCTGTTATTTACATGTATGTCTTTACTATTGTCAACATTAACGTTTACATTTTTTTTGCTGTTGTCAATGTTTACTTTGTTTCCGGTGCTGATATTGTTGGTTTTATTGCCAGAATTGTTGACGTTTGCTTTTCTATCACCACCAGCATCTCTCGCATCCGTTTTTTTAACATCAGGCCTATTTTGTGCCGATCTGTTTGCATCAGGCTTACTTGGAGCTGACCTGTTAGCAGCTGGTTTATTTGCAGCTGGTTTTGCAGCTGCGGGCTTTTTTGCTGCGGGCCTGGCCTGTGCTGATAATTGCTGAAAAGGCAATATCAAAGTAAAAACGGTCATTATCAAAAGCGTTTTTACTGTTACGAGTGTTTTTGCACTGTTCCTCATTTTAACTCATTTAAAAATTAAAAAATATCAATTGATTAAAATAGCTGAACTTATTTACTTCTGGAAAGTTCCCATAACCTGTCCAAATCCGGGTTAAGGATAATTTCTATCCGCCTGTTTTTCTCTCTTCCTTCCGGAGTATCGTTACTTGCCACCGGATTATACTTGCCTTTTCCGGCTGAAGTAAGACGTTTAGGATTGATATTATATGTAAAATGTAACACCCTTACAACAGCGTTGGCCCTTTCGGTGCTTAACGACCAGTTGTCTGCTTTTCCTTTAACGCTTATGGTATCTGTATTACCTACAATGAAACAGGTTAAACGCGGGTTCTCACGCAAGGTCTGGGCAACTGTATTTAACGCTTCGCGGCCTCTTGGTGCAATAAATGAACTACCGGTTTTAAAAAAGAAATCGTCTGTAAAATTAATATGAATAAGCCCGTTCTTGTAGGTTACTGTAGCACCCTGGTCTTCAAAACGCTGTAAAGCCATGGCCGCTTTTGCCTGAATTTCCTGCATGGAGGTACCTTCTTCTGCCAAGGCTTTGTTTAGATTATCTGCACGTTGTGCTAAAGCTTCCTTTGCTTTACGGCAATCCTCTGCTTCTTTGCTGTATGCTATATTCTCTTCTTTCAATTGTTTGATGTCTGATTCATAGGCCGTAATCTTTTGAGATTGCTGGGCATTTACTGCTTTTACCTGGTTCAGTTCAGTGGTGGTCTGTTCCAGTTTTTTACTTGTGCCGCAGGATGCAAAAAGCAAACCTGCTGCCGCCATTACTAAAATTGATTGTTTCATGCTTGATTTATTTATGATTTGAATGTACTTATTTCTGTTTTATAAAACCTTTTGACATGTTTTATCTTATAAATAATGAACAAAGATCTGATTGACTTCAATACCAACCTGAGCTTCTATTATAACATATGCTTATCATTATAATTATTTGATAGCACAACTATTGAGCCACTTTAACTACAGTTCTCCTGCTCAGTGCACGACCTTCTTCTTTACTGTTATCACCAATGGGGAATTGCTCGCCAAATGCGGCAGACTGCAAACGACTCTTGTCAATACCTTTAGACACCAGGTAGTCAACACTTATTTTAGCACGCTTTTCAGAGAGCGTCTGATTGTATTTGGCATCACCCAGGGTACTTGTATGGCCTTCGAGCATTACATTCAGATCCGGGTTATTATTCATAAAGGTTACCACCTTATCCAGGTTGGCTTTGTCTTCAGCACTAAGTGCAGCTACATCTCTTTTATAATACAGGATCATTTCAGGGCAACCGAGGTTTCCTTCAATGCCGGCAACTTTTGGACACCTGTCATTCTCATCATTAATGCCATCTCCATCGGTATCCGGAATCGGGCAGCCTTCGTATTTAGCAGTACCCGCTACCGTTGGACATTTATCATTTTCATCGTTGATGCCATCGCCATCTGTATCAGGAACAGGGCAACCATTGTATTTTGTTGTACCAGCCTGGTTAGGACATTTATCATTTTCATCATTGATGCCATCGCCATCTGTATCAGGAACAGGGCAACCATTGTATTTTGATGTACCAGCCTGGTTGGGGCATTTATCATTTGTATCCGCAATGCCATCATTGTCTGAATCTACGCTCGCTACTACAACCGGAGTGGCGGCCGCGGCTTTTGCTTTTACTTCAGCTTCCAGTTTCTTTTTGTTTAGATAAGTAAAAGTGACAGAAAGCCTGAACATATTTGATTTGGCATTATTATCACCGGCGATGATACCACCGTAGTCTGCGTAAGCACCTAAAAATGGTAATAACTGGTAGCCAAGGCCGGCACCGCCACCGAGTATGGTCATGGTATTATCATCTTTAACTCCGTCTGCAGAGGTCTGTCCACCTTGTTGAAAACGGAGGTTGCCTACAATCCAAAATTTGGGCGTGAAGTTGTGAGACAGGTGGTTTTCGATAATGAATAATGGCGCCTGTGTAACTTTATCTACCTGTGTTGATCCGGGAACCGGGTTCCTGGAAGGATCGTTATTCGCTGCAAAAAAACTGATGGAAGGCGCAATTTCCAGCCAGGTTGCATGGGCCCTGTTATTATTCAAAGGTATGGCCATAGGAACGAGGAACTGAAATGTTCCCCTGTTGGTACCCAGGTTAAATAATTTGCTGGATTCATATGTACCGGAATACCAATAGCGGGCTTCACCTAATAGAGAAAACCTCATGGGAGCTTTGGCAAATTCAACTGCATTCAAAGCAGGAGCTCCTATCAATCCGAGTTTGAAAGAAAATAATCCATCAGACAGGCCGCTGGCATCCAAACTGGTCTTTGGTATTGGAAAGGAAGGCGGTACTGCCGTGGCAGAAGCGGTAGCGCTTCCGGGTGTGACAATGGCAAGAACCTGGGCAAACCTGCCACCCAGGGAGAATGTATGAAATAAGCCGATAGGAAATACATTTACATCTATATCTGCACCTGGCACTAAAGCTGAACCGGAAGGTATGATATTCTGGTTCATGCTTAACCATTTGGCGCTTATACCGGTAACATTTTTGGGAGCCAGTAAATAAGCTCGCGGCCCATCGCCCTGTGCGACTATTATCTTAGAAAAAATTATACAGATAATTAAACATGAAATGGTTGTTTTTTTCATTTGCTTTTTTTTATAATGATGTTCTTTCCACTTAATAATGTTCACTAATTTTTATACTCTTAGCGATATTGTTCCCTTGAATTGTCTCCTGCATCACATATTAAATTCGTTAAGTTTAGAGAGGTCATTGATTGTTTCTTCTATTTCAACTCAATCACAACTTTATCCAGTTTACCTGTAAACGCAAAGGGCGATTCATACAGGTGACTGATTTGTGTTGGATTTCTTCCTATCAATATACCATAACCCGTAGTTGAACTGTATTGGGCAGCCATTTTCACATCTTTTACATTCCCTGCCAGTTTATCATCTATGAATATATCTACATCACCTGTGAAAAAATCCGGTTTCAGGGATTTCTGTTTCATGGTATAATGCACCTTGAACTGGTGCTTACCTGGCGTTACAGAAACATTGGAAGAAACAGTGAATTCCTGCATGTTCAGATAATTATGAACATAGAATAATTTACCGCCCTTGATAAACAAAGTCCATCCACCAAATTCAGTACCGGATGAAGCCAACACACCTTGTGCACCACCGGCAGGTATTTCTGCATAAGCGGTAATGGTATGGCTCTGGCTCATCAGGTTAGGAAAAGTTAATGGATGCAGGTTTGATGTTCCCGGATAAAGAGTATAAGAAGGTTTAACAATGGCAGCCACTGGCCTTGAAGGATCGGCTACCCTTTCATACCTCCGGTCATCAAGCGGCAGTACATTGTATTTTTTTGCTTCGCCCCACCACAGATCAATCAGTTCTTTTAGTTTGGCCGGTTCTTTTTCAGCAAGGTTATTGGATTCTGTAAAGTCAATGTCGCTATGGTATAATTCCCAAACATCTTTGCCATAAGGTTCGCCTTGTTTATGCAGGCAAACCGCTTTCCATCCATCCGCCCAAATAGCACGACTTCCCAGCATTTCATAATACTGTATTTTTTTATGTGTGGGTTCATTGGCATTGGTAAAAGTGTATGCCATACTTACGCCTGGCAAAGGCATCTGATCTACCCCGTTTACTTTTTGTGGTGCAGGCAACTGAGATGCTTCCAGTAAAGTGGGTACAATATCTACAATGTGATGATATTGGGTTCTCATGGCGCCGGTATCCTTAATTTTCGCCGGCCATGAAATGATCAATGCATCGGTATTACCACCGGCATGTGTATCCTGTTTCCAGCGTCTGAGCGGTGCGTTACCTGCCATTGACCATTCCTTTGGATAATGAGGGTCTGATTCAGGTCCTCCTAATTTATCTAATTGAGTCAGCATTTCTTCTGCACTCTGTGGTGTGTAGTTTCTGTAACGGTCAGTATTAGCCGTACCATTTTCTCCTTCACGGGATGCACCATTGTCTGAGGTTACAATGACGATCGTATTCTCCCGGATCTTCATATCATCCAACGCTGCCATGAGGCGACCAATTTGCGCATCGGCATGGTCCAGGAATCCGGCAAACACCTGTTGAAGGCGTGCATACACTTTCTTTTCAGCAGGTGATAAAGTATTCCATGCGCGCGCTCCTTCATTCGGAGGAGGCAGGACTGCATCTTTAGGGATGATACCCATGGCCTTTTGCTTTTCAAATATTTTCTCACGGGCAATATCCCAACCTTCATCAAATTTTCCATTATACTTGTCGATATAAGCTTTTGGCGCGTGCAATGGCGCATGTGCGGCGCCTAAGGCAAAATAGGTAAAGAAAGGCTTGCCGGTGTTGGATTGCTGCTGATCACGGATCGCTGCAATGGCTTTGTCGGTCATGTCTTCTGATAAATGCTGACCTTTTTTATAGTTATTATCAATGGCATGATTGTCCTGCATCAGCAAAGGCGACCACTGATCTGTCTCACCCCCGAGAAAACCATAAAAAGTTTCAAATCCCTGCCCTAATGGCCAGCGGTCCATGGGGCCGGCAACCGTATACGCCGTATAAGGCGTAAGGTGCCATTTGCCAAATGCCATCGTATTGTACCCGTTATCTTTCAAGGTTTCTGAAATGAAAGCCGCGCTTTTGGGAATGCTGCCCCAATTGCCGGGATAACCGGTTGCAGCTTCCGTAATGGCTGCCATCCCCACAGAATGGTGATTACGCCCGGTAAGCAATGCAACACGGGATGGAGAACATAAAGCAGTAGTATGAAAGTTCGTGTATTTAAGTCCCTGCCGGGCAATCATGTCAATATTAGGGGTTTCAATTAAACCACCGTAACATCCTAATTGACCATACCCCACATCATCCAGCAATACTACAATGATATTAGGTGCGCCAGCCGGAGCTTCCAATGGCATAGCAGGGCCAAAATCCGGGGTGGAAGTTTGGTAAGTACTATCAATCTTTCCTTTGTATGCTGCACCGTTATAAGGTAATATCAGTCTGCGTTGATCAATACCGCTTGCATCGGTTTCAGAAACTGCTGCTTTATTATTATCAGCAGGTTTATTATTGTTGCAGGCAGTAAATAACCATATGGAGGAGAGCATTGCTACAGATCCAAATATACTTGCAATATTCTTTTTCATCCAGATTTTATTTAGTTAATTGTTCGTTTATTTTCTTGTAACAATTCAAACTATTGCATTTTTCTTCGCTTGAGTAAATATTGCATTGAGCTTAAAGAAAAATATCAATGTTAATGAAATTGATAAATGCATTTCTATTTTTAACTGATAATTGCCAGGTACCCCTTCCCAAATTGTTTATTGAAATCTCTCATTTGCTTCATGGTGATCTCCTTATAACTAATGGTACTCTTTTTTACAATCAGCATATCCTTCGGCTCAGTTGATGGCGCTTTTGCCAATGCGAGTGTGATCCATTCGTTATTTTCTTCAATGATAAATCCTGGCAGATACTGATCTCCCTTAAGCAATAAAACAGGTTTCCAGTTGGTTGTTGCATTGTCCAAATCCATTTTTTCCGCCGCCATCAGTTTCAAATGATTGAGTGATGGTATAAACTTAAGTACCCATTCTTCCACATATTTCCTAAGGTCACGGACCAAAGAGATTTGCATAAATAATCCGAGTATAAATACAATCGCCAGAATAGCCAGTACCGCAAAAAAAGTAAGTGTGATCTCCCCTAACACATTATCCACACCGAATTTCTTTGCAAAGGGTGCTATTACCTTTTCAAATATTTTAATAAACCGATACAGAACATAAACTACAATAGATAAAGGTAATGCCAGTGCGATGCCTCTGCCGATGGTGCGCTTTAAGGAAAAAGATGCCATGAGTTATTATTTTAAATTAACATGTTCAGTTATTAGAACTTATACTACTCTTCACTAATTAAACAAATTAGGACCCTCCTTCGTCGGGATGACAGGAGAGAGATTCATTAATAGCTGCCAATCAAAAAGTTAAATATGTTTCAAACGCTCTCTTGTCATTACTCCTTCGTTGGGATGACATAAAAGAGTATTATTTATAGCTGCCAGTTCAAAAGGTCAAATATTTTTCAAACGTTCACCTGTCATCCCGACGAAGGAGGGATCTAATTCAAAATTTTTCCCCTGATGCTTCACAACGTATTCTTAAGGATTTAAATTTAGTCCACTGAGCTTAGTATCCATTTTATAACCTTCAAGCTCTTTGACACTCCGTAAATAATTGATTATTTCTTCTTGTCTTTCGGCCTGTTGAATACATATCTAATGGTAAAACCACCATTGATGGCACTGAAATCAGATCCATTCACAAAGTACCATGTAGGTTGCCAGTCGAACTGAAGGTTTACCACTCTGCTAATACGCCAGTCAAGGCCAAGGATGGCTGCCGCGCCAAAACGGAAATCATCATTAAAGACAAAACCGGGTCCTGCTCCGATTATGGCAGCCAGTCTGTTTCCGGATAGGGGAGCCAGTTTTTCCCATAATAAGTTTATGGCAAC
>JAHEEX010000101.1 GCA_024640465.1 Sphingobacteriales bacterium
ATTTGGAATCCAACCATCAAGACTCTCTCGAAGAGTTACATCAGGAGCACAAGGAGGCGGATCCAACCTTCGACATGCAACTGGTGATTAAAGAAAACCCAGCGGCGGATGAGTCTGGGGCACCATCAACTCATATAACAATGGCTCCTGTCGAGGAACCTGCTTTGCAGGACGAGACGGAAGATCAGAGGCGAAAGGCAGCAGAACGTTTACACAAGTTGCGCAATTTGTCGTTTAACATGAACGCGGCCGATCCCAATAATGAGTTCGAAAATGTGCCGGCTTATATCCGCCGCAATTTACAAGTCCACAATACGACGCTTACCTCAGTTGAGAAATTTTACAGCAACTACACGGTAAAAGCCGACGAAAATAACCAGGGTCAGATCAGCACCCTGAATACTTTCCTTGAAGGAAAAAAACCTGATTAAGTTGAACCTGTTACTGCTAAGCGGTAACAGGTTTTCTTTTTTGTTCATAATTGTAACTCTCTGAAATCACAAAAGAGCCAAGGCTCAATCCCACATTCCCCTGTTTTCCAGCAGGGGAATTTTTTGTTGGGGAAGTAGCCAGTCGCCAGTCGACAGTTGACAGTCAACAGCCGGAGGCTGAGTCGGGAGTCATTAGTCGTTAGTCAACAGCCGAATACATGAGTCTTGAGTCATTAGTCAACAGCCAATTCATGTTTTTATGGACTTGGCTGTTTCCGTCAACCGTCAACCGTCAACCGTCAACCGTCAACTATTTTTACAACAAGTTCCATAGCTGGTTGTTATATTTCCTGAACAGTTTACATTTGCATTTAATATATGCCAACAGTTTTAATTACAGGCGGAACAGGAATGATTGGAACTGCCCTGAGCCGACACCTGCTGAGTGAGGGTTATAATGTGATCATCTTGTCCCGGAACCCCCGGGAAACTGCCGTTCAGCATGATCTGGGCACGGAAAGAAGAATATTCCGGTCGAGCGGTAATTTATTTTATTCCCGATGGGATATTGATAAAATGTCCATTGATCCAACAGCACTAAAAGAGGCTGATTATGTAATTCACCTGGCGGGTGCCGGTGTAGCGGATAAAAGATGGACAGAATCAAGGAAAAAAGAAATACTTGAAAGTCGTACCAGGAGCAGCGCTCTCCTGTTAAAATGCCTGCAGAACAATCCTAATAAAGTTAAAGCAGTGATCAGTGCGTCCGCCATTGGTTGGTATGGTCCTGATAACGGCAAGGTGTTTACAGAAGGAGATCCTGCTGCAAATGATTTCCTGGGCCAGACATGCCTTGCCTGGGAGAATAGCATTCAACATATTGCAGAACTGGGGAAAAGGCTGGTTAAATTAAGGCTCGGTATTGTATTAAGTAATGATGGAGGGGCTCTTAAAGAATTTAAGAAACCACTCGCCCTCGGGGTAGCCGCAATTCTGGGTGATGGTAAACAGATGACCAGCTGGATACATATAGATGATCTTTGCCGGGGATTTTTATTTGCCATTGAAAACAGGGAAATGGAAGGTGTATATAACCTGTCTGCCCCGGAGCCTGTAGACAATAAAACCCTGACGCTGACGCTTGCTCAAAAACGAAACGGCAAAGCATTTATTCCGGTTAATGTACCATCTTCTTTTTTGAAACTTGCTTTGGGTGAAATGAGTGTGGAGATTTTAAAGAGTGCAACTGTTAGCAGCCAAAAAATTCAACAAGCAGGATTTAATTTTATTTATCCTAATATTAAATCAGCGATCTATAATCTTTCGAATTGATTTTTCTATTTTCATTTATTAATAAAGCAGTCAATACTTCTTTGTTGTTTTACAGTAATAAAAAAATAAAATAAAACCGGAACTATCAGATTAGGAGAATAGTTCCGGTTTTATTTATTTTTATTCAGAAAAGATAATTATCCTTTAGCTCCCTTTTTAAGTTTTGAAGGTGGTGGAGGTGGGGGCGGATTGGTGAAATTTTTCTGGTTTACTTTAGACGGGTTGCCCATATAAGCCCATGTAATATTGCTCATATATTTGTTGAAGGCTTTATTGATATCATTGACACTTACTTTATTGATCTCATCCTTAATACTTAATGCCCTTTTCCAATTGCCAAAAAGGGCTTCGTTATTAGCGAGTGAAGAAGCCTGTGAACTATTCATTTCCTGGCGGTAATAAAAACCTGTTACGTAGCCTGTCTTTTCATTCTTCACTTCTTCTTCCGTGAAACCTTCTGATTTTAGTTTATCAATAAGATTTTGTGTGACTGCGATATATTTATCCGGCTCTGTTGTTGACACGGAAATATTTGCGGTTGCAGTCATACTTCCGTCGAACCATGCACCTGGCGCATAGGATAGTCCGTTCTTTGTTCGTACTTCAATAAAGTACTTATTGGCGAAGATGCGCATGGCCAGGTTGAATGCATCGTAATCAGGAGAGCCTGGAAGTGGTCCCCCGGTTACACCTTTAATATAGTTTGTGGCAAAATCTTTCTGAGTCGCGCTGAAACTGTTCCTGGATGGTGTATATGCTTCTTTTTTAAAGTCAAAAGGTTTGCCTGCCGGTATCTTCCTAAGCAGGTCGCCAAGTTTTTTTTCCAGTTCTGCCTTATCAACTTCACCAACCACAACAATGAATATTCTGGACCGGGTGAGGATGGATAAATAATGAGCCTTGGTTTCGGCTACGCTTAGCTGTTTGATAATCGCTTCCGTTCCTTCAGGGTCCTTGGCATAATTTTTACCGGCAAATGCCAGCTTGCGGGCGTATTTATCTATGGCATAATCAGGCTGCGACTCATTTGCTTTTATTTCATTGATGGCATCCTGCCGGATGCGCTCAAATTCTTTACTGTCAAAACGAGGGCTGGAAAGTGCATCGGCGTATAAAGGCCAAACGGTCTCAAAATCAGAACGGATACAGTTCATGGTAAGGCTCGACATATCCATGCCGCTGCTGCCATAAACCTGTGCACTAACTTTATCCAGTTTATTCTTGAAACTGTTCTTATCATCGTTTATAGTTCCGCATTCCGTTAATGCCTGAAATCCCATTTTTTCAATCCCTGCCTTATTTTCAGGATAGTTTTGAACCCCGCCTTTGAATACGGTTTGAATAACAACAATATCATTGGCGCTAGGCTGAACAATAACTTTTACTCCTTCAATATTCATCTCATAAGCCGATTTTTTTTGGGCAAATGAGATTTGTGTAAATACGATCGCAGAAATAAGCAATATGCTGATTGGCTTGATTTGTTTCATGATCTGTTTTTTTCCTGGTTAACGCGTTTTAAAGAAAGATCCCGGGTTGAAAGATTTATTCATTTCACCGTTGATTACCATACCGGCAACATAATTTTTTCCGGTAATGTAGGTCCTGATATATTTCAGGATGTCTTCACGGGTTACTTTCATGTAATTTTCATTCATGTCAGTAAAATAATCCAATGATGTACTGCACCATTGATAAGTTAACTGCATGGACAAAGTGGAAGGTTTTTCTGCATTACGTATTTTACTTCTTTTTAGTACCGCCTTGGCGTCTTCCAGTTGGGCATCCGTAAAATAAGCATGGTCTGTCCACTGGCTGATCTGATTCATGATCTCTTCATGGCATTCTTTGAGTTTGTTGGGATTTGGAACAGCAAACAGGAAAATGGGCCCAACATAACGGTTGGTTTGATAACCAAACTGTGCGGCTGTGGCTAGTCCTTTATCTACCAGGGCTTGTTGCCATTTGGATGAATTCAATCCCAGAATAGTGGAAAATACATCAGCGGCTATAGTTGCAGCTGAATCATGACGGTAGTCCGGACCCTGCCAGGAATACATCATATAGGGTGTTTGCGCGATGGAACTTTCTTTGATGAAGTAGGAAGTTTCCGTGAGCGGTTTAAATTCGGGTATTGGATACCGTTGGTGAGGATCATAACCGCTGTTTGGCCAGCTGCCAAAGATTCTCTCAGCCATGGCAAAAGCCTTTGTATGATCAACATCGCCGCATATGACCAGGAGAGAATTATTGGGATGGTAATATTTGTCTTTTATGATCATCATTTTTTCCGGAGTGGCCGTATTAATGATGTTATGGTCCCCAATGGGATTTTTGCGTGTCATCATATCTCCCCACAACCTCTTTTGGCTTTCGAACCAAACCTGGAATCCTGGGTCGCTTTCTGCTCTCTGGAATTCGCCATCCACAACCGGGTTTTCTTTCTGCATATCTTCTTTCCTGTAGATGGGGAACCGGATGGCTGCGTTCATGAAGCGGAGCCCTGCATCAAGGCTGTCACGGTCAAAAGTGAAGTAATAATTCACACGTTCCACATCTGTTGTACCATTCCAGATGGCACCTAATTCTTCGGTGCGTTTGATGAATTTTTCCTGGTCGGGATAATCCTTATTTGCTTTGAAGAACATATGCTCAAACAAATGGGAAAGCCCGCTGTATTCTGCGCCTTCCGTATATGCGCCGTTTTTTACGGCAATTTCAATGGTTGCAAGGGGAACTTTGCTGTTTTCTATTACAACTACTTCCAGTCCATTGCCTAACTTCTTCCAGTAATAATTTTCAGGTAACCTGGGTTGGGCCTTTAAGGCACTGATTAATGACATACATGCAAAGGCACAAATCCATTTTTTCATAATGGTTATTTTAAGCTTGCAAGCTAATACTTTAGACCGGAATCAAAAGGTGTAACTGTACAACTTATATGAATGGTTTATTACTAAGATGAAAGAATCAAAATCACTTTATGGGAAGGCTCGCATGATCCGGGTGGTATACGCTGGTGAATTCTCCCAGTATGGCATTCCCCTGTCTGTATGTTAGTTTCTCCAGATGCAGCGATGCAATATCCGAAGGTAAAACCCTTCTGTTCATTGGGTGCATGGTACCACCGGGTGCACCGGGCATCGCAGTAGAATCATATTGATATTCCGGGTCCACCCAGGTTCCGCGCGGGTACATAATGCCCGGCCTGCCCTGTCCACGAATGTCTAATTCCAGTGGATGATCAAGCCCTAATCCATGGCCAAATTCATGTGCCGCTGTAGTAGAACCGGCATAGAGGTTTTCCAGTTTGAAATAGCCCGTATTACTTCCAATGCCATCAACAAAAGAAATATTTCCGTAAGCAAATTCTTCGATCCGGTAAAAATTCAGCATTGGATCGGTGTTGGCCATGATGTCTTCTGGTGCAATATCAGGCAGCCATGCATAATTTATCCTGAAATTAACGCTTAAGGGTACCTTATCAATTAATATTATAGAACGCGGTTCATTCCAAAGCATTTCAATTTCCTGTGCCTGAAGCGCAGTAAGCTCTTCTGTAGAAGCATTGCCATAGGTAATGATTTTTGCCCTCAGGATAATTTGCTTTTGAATCAAATCCAGTTCTACCGTTACCATGATTATTTTTCTTTAGGGATCATGCGGGGTTTAATGGGTGGGGGGATCACAAGGTCCGGACTTAAAGAAGGCATTTTCTGTTTCATTGATTCAGTGTTGTATAACTGGCTGTCTGTAAAATACCAGTGCTTACCCTTGTCCTGCGAAATGGCAATCAGTGTACTTTCCAATTCGATATCTGCAAATGATGTGGTTATGTATGTGGTTTGGGGAAGGGTGGCCTGCATTTCCTTTTTAAAGTGTATAATTTCTGAGGGATTACCATAACTAATACGCTTAATCGAACCACCGAATTGTTTGAAAATGGCGATAGCGGAGTCGGACATCATCTTCATTTTTTCCGCACCACCTGCCTGTTTAATTACTTCAGGATGCAGGTATTGCTGAAATGTGGGCAGATCATTATTGATAAGTGCCCTGCCCATATCGATGGCTTGTGTTTTAATGACGGTGGGCAGGGGTTGGGAAAATAGCCGGGTACCTGGTGCAAACAATATGGTAACAGTAAAGAATAAACGTATCATTATAAGTCTCTTTTTTTATTTATCCAATAACAAAAAAACCAGATGATTGCAGTTACTGCAAGGGTGAGCCAGATATGTAACCCAATGGCATTTAATGATTCTCTATAGGACTCCTCATTGAATTTACCGAGGAAGGCGGGTATGGGAATCAGTCTGTCTGAAATCTCTAAAGGCAGAAAACGGCCAATATCATTTGCTTTAACTCTCAGGATATTTACCGCTGTATTTTCCACAATGAGGTAATAGAAAATAAAAATACTCAATGCTATAAAGGATTTCCTTACGAGGAAACCAATTAGAAACGCCAGTGATAATTGGGAAAAAGTTTGCAAGGCAAAAAGTCCCACATAGGAACTTTTGCTGAAGATATCCTGCACAGGAGCTTTGGTACTGGCAAATCCTATAAACAGCGCAACCGTAAAATAAAGGAGCGTAACAAGCAGGGTTATCAGCGTTACATCAATAAATTTTCCGATCAGGAATTCATTCCTGCTCCAGCCATCAATAATATTTTGCCTGTGGGTCTTATATGTATATTCATTCGTGATCATCATGATCACAACAATGGCCGGGATAAAGACAAAAAAAGAGCTGAAAAAACCGGCGGTGTGAAATGTTTCAGGAAATACAAATGGGTTTCCTAATAACATCTTGGCCATTTCGCCTGTAGAGCTGCCCTTTTTAGTGATTTCCTTATAGGCATTAAAAAAAATATAATTTATACCGGGGTAGGAAAGCGCAGTGAGGGCCATCACCCACCAGAATGCCCGATAGCTCTTAATTTTCAACCACTCTGTTTGTAAGATATGCAACATGTAAAATTATTTGTAAGTATGAATGGAGTAAACGGATACTTTACAATATCAATTTGTTTTTCTCTTCGAAAAATCACCAGATTCATTGCCCGTTAATTCAAAGAACCGGGCCTCGAGTCTTTTCTTTTTCAGCAGGAGATGAGAAAGGGTTATGCCTTTGGAAAAACAAAATGCATTGATTTCTGCAGTACTCGACAGCCCCTTCCCAAAATAAGCATATACAAAACCGCCTTCCAGCTTCACAGATGTCAGCCCGGGATAGTTTTGTAATGACTGCATTAATATATCATTATCTGGCGCAGACATTTCAAGCATGTCTTCATCGGTAAGTACTTCATCTACCTTTCCGGTTGTAATGAGTTTACCCTTATTCAAAATGGCAACATGGGTACACACTTTTTCTACCTCATCCAACAAGTGACTGGCCATGATAATGGTATGTCCTTTACGGTTCAATTCCTGTATCAGGTTGCGGATCTCCGCAATACCTACCGGATCGAGTCCATTGGTTGGTTCATCCAGTACCAGCACTTTTGGACTTCCGAGCAAGGCCCCGGCTATGGCCAGTCTTTGTTTCATCCCTAAACTATAGGAGCTGAACCGACTGTCCTTTCTTTCGTGAAGGTTAACTGTATGCAGTACTTCATCAATCGCATTAAGGTCTCCCCGTTTGCTGATAGCCTGGGTAATCTTAAGATTATTTACAGCAGTGAGATAGTGGTAAAAATTGGGTGTCTCCAGTAACGATCCTATTTTTTTTCGCTGGTCAGGCGACCCTTCTTTTCCAAACCATAAAAATTGCCCGGTATCTGCATGTAATACATCGAGGATAATACTGAGCAGGGTTGTTTTTCCACTGCCGTTTGGACCCAATATGCCGAAGACAGAACCTTCAGGTACATCAAAGGATACCTGGTTCAACGCCTGGATGTTGCCGTATGATTTTGAAACCGATTGAATGGATAAAACTGACACAGATATTTTTTTACAAGATAATCTGAAAAATTTCAGCGTTGTTGCCGCTTATCAATTTAACTGCATAGAATAGTACGCCACGAAGAATTATTTTGCTAGCCTAGTAGTTTATGAATCTGGGCATATTGAATCAAGAGAATGGTTTTACCGTCCCTGATCTCACCAGATTCAATCATTTTCAATGCATCATTAAAGTTGAGTTCAAGCACTTCAATATCTTCCTGTTCATGTTCCATGCCCCCGCCGTCATGAACCTTCATGTGGTCCTCGTAGGCCGCTACAAAAAAGTAAATCAATTCCGTTACAGATCCTGGCGACATATATGCTTCAAAAACCTTTCGGACATCGGTTACTTTAAATCCGGTTTCTTCCTCTGTTTCCCGCCTGATGCAGTCTTCCGGATTATCCAGGTCGAGCAGCCCGGCGCAGGTTTCTATCAGCATACCGGTTGGATTACCATTGATATATGTAGGAAGCCTGAACTGGCGTGTGAGAATTACTGTATTTTTTTCCGAATTGTATAATAATATAGTTGCCCCATTTCCCCTGTCGTATGCTTCTCGGCTTTGCACCTGTACTGTGCCATCTTTCATGCGGTAACCATAGGTTACTTTTTTAAGGGTATACCAATTGCTGGATAATATTTCTGTTTTCTCTATGTTGATTTTTTCGTTCATGGAAATATTTTAAAAGACTCTAACGGTTTTGGATATCTGTGTATCTGGTAAAATGTTTTCTAAGAACCGTTTTTCGATTGTTTTTTGCTGGCATTTTTTATGGTAAAATATCCTGCAAAACTTGCGATCACCGAAGCGCCAAGGATGCCAATTCTTGCCTGGTCCAGGTATTCCTTTTGGATAAAAGCAAGGTCTGAAATAAAAAGAGACATGGTAAAACCGATTGCCGCCAGGAACCCGGCACCGATAAGGTGTTGACGGTTCATGCCTTCTGGCAGCACCGCCCATTTCATTTTTAAAAAAAGGTTGACGATGCCTATGACACCAAAAAATTTTCCTGCAAGTAAACCAGCGAAAACACCCATTGCAACCGGGCTGGTGGCTTGTTGTAAAAAATCACTGCTGATCTCTACGCCGCCATTGCTCAACGCAAAGATGGGCATGATAATAAAAGCAACCAGGGGATGAAGGCCGTGTTCCATCCTCTGCAAAGGGGTCAGTGCTTTCTTGGAAATATCCCTTATTTCTTCCAGTATATGCAGCTGATCCGTGGTGACAAGCGGATTTTGATTTGGCTCCGCATCTTTAAATTGTTGCGTTAAATCTTCCAGCCTGTTAATGTAATAGGCCTCATTGATTTTTACTGATGCAGGTATGGTAAATGCGGCAAGCACCGCTGCAATAGTTGCATGTACTCCTGATAATAAGAATGCCAGCCAAACACCACCAATGCCAACGATGGCATAAAAAAGAGTGTTCCTTACACCCAGACGATTGGCAATTATTAATACGGCCAAAAACCCACCTGCTTCCAACAGGCTGGCATAATTAATTTCAGATGTATAAAAAAAGGCAATTACCAGTACAGCGCCAATATCATCCGCTATGGCCAGAGCTGTAAGAAATATTTTCAGTGATAATGGCACGCGGTCGCCCAGTAAATAAAGAACACCAAGTGCAAACGCAATATCAGTGGCCATAGGAATACCCCAGCCGGCAGAAGTTTCGCCGCTCTTATTGAAAAAGATATAAATAAGCGCCGGAAATATCATGCCGCCAAATGCAGCTGCAATAGGCAATATAGCTTTCTTAGGTGTACTTAATTCTCCGGCCATGATCTCCCGCTTAAGTTCAAGGCCAACAACAAAAAAGAAAACCGCCATCAGGCCATCGTTGATCCAGTGATGCAGGCTCTTTGAAATATAGGATCCGTTAAAGCCTATGGAAAACTCAATTTCCCATATATGGTGAAATTGCTCAGACCAGGGGGAGTTGGTTAAAATAATTGCAAGGAGTGCCGCAGAGAATAGAATGATCCCACTGGTACTGCTTTTATGTATGAAGCGATTTATGGGTTCAAGGATCCATTTGTCGACCGGCATCTTATTTATTCCTTTGTAATCCATTCATCCCTACATTAATGACTGGAAAGATAAGATTCTTATACCTAAAGATTAAAGCAGATACTCATTTAGTTTAACCGCTAAGAAAGAAGAACGCTAAGATCTTTATATTTACCAAAGCATTTAATTTTCTGCATGACACCGCAAAGATCTGTCCGAATTGAAGAAGTGCTTTCCAAAAGGCAAAACGACCTCACTGTTGTATTGGAAAATGTATTTGATCCGCATAATGTTGCGGCGATTATGCGTACCTGTGATGCAGTAGGCATTTGTGAAGTGTATGCCATTACCGATACGATCCCCCTGCACAAAAACTGGGGTTACCGGAGTAGCCGAAGCGCCAATAAATGGGTGGCTTTACATACTTATTCAGACAAGGAAACCTGTATCAGGGACGTTCGTAAGAAATACGACCTTATGCTGGCAAGCTTCATCGGGGAAGGGGTTGCTTCGCTTCATGAAACCGACTTTACCCGAAAGACAGCGCTAATTTTCGGAAATGAAAAATATGGGGTTAGTGAAACATTTCGTTTGGCATGTGACGGATTTTTTACCATTCCCCAAGTTGGGATGATACATTCACTGAATGTTTCGGTAGCCTGTGCCGTTACGCTTTACGAAGCCTTCAGGCAAAAAACAGCCAAAGGGCATTATGCTGAATCCAGGCTTTCTGATGCCGAATTGAATGCCATCAGGCTTGATTGGGCGGATAACCAGGGGTAAACATATCAGATAGCTGTTTGCGGGTTTAATTGACCTATTTTTGCGCTTATGTTACAGGAAAAAGAAGTATTGGAAAAGATTTTAGAAAGGCTGGATATTGACGCCCTCAATGAAATGCAGGTTGCTTTTGATGATGCCGCAAAAGTACACCCGGGCATCATTTTAATTTCACGTACCGGTACGGGAAAGACATTGGCTTTTTTATGGCCTGTATTTAAACAACTTGATCCGGATCTGAGAAAAACCCAGGCACTGGTGATCGTACCATCGCGGGAACTGGCGTTGCAAATAGAACAGGTTTTCAGGTCCATGGCCACAGGGTTAAAAGTTACCTGCTGCTATGGCGGCCACCTTCGGGAAACCGAAGAAAATAACCTGGTGGAACCGCCCGCATTGATCATCGGAACTGCCGGCCGACTGGCAGATCATATCAGGCGGGGGAATATAACCGTTGATACAATTGAAACCCTGATCCTCGACGAATACGATAAATCTCTTGAACTGGGATTCCAGGAGGAAATGTCTTTTATTATAGGATCGCTGCCCAATATAAAAAGAAGGTATCTTACTTCAGCTACCAGTGCTGAAGTAATACCTGCGTTTATTGGCATAGAGAATCCAGTGGTACTCAATTTTTTTACCAGCGAAGGAGACGATGGTACCCGCCTGGATGTGCGGAAAGTTATTTCCCACGATAAGGATAAACTTGAAACCCTTTTTAGGTTGGTTTGCCACCTGGGTGCCAGGCCAACGATCATTTTTTGCAATCACCGGGAATCTGTTGAAAGGACCAGTGCATATCTTACAGAAAAAGGGATAAATAATCAGTTTTATCACGGAGCAATGGAGCAGCAGGAGCGGGACAGTGCGCTATGCAAATTTCGCAATGGTACCACACAGGTACTGGTGACAACAGATCTGGCATCACGCGGACTGGATATCGCCCATATCCGGTATATCGTTCACTATCATCTACCCCTAACCGAAGATTCCTTTACACACAGGAATGGCCGTACAGCACGTATGGATGCAAGCGGCACGGCCATTCTCATATTATCGCCGGAAGAAAAACTCCCCGCTTATGTTGATAAGCAAACTGAAGAAATAGAACTTCCGGAACAGGCTGTAATACCCGAAAAACCAAAATGGATTACCCTGTTTGTAGCGGCCGGCAAAAAGGATAAGATCAATAAAGTAGATATAGTTGGATTCCTTACAAACAAGGGACAGTTAAAGAAAGAGGACATAGGGCTTATAGAAGTAAAAGACTTCTTTTCCTTTGTGGCGATCAGGAAAACAAAAGCTACCAATGCTATAGAGCTGATCAAGAATGAAAAGATAAAAGGGAAAAAAGTTAAGATAGAAATTGCCAGGTAGCATGTCGGCCTAATATCCAGCTTTTTAAAACATGTAGTTTGATGAAACTTTTCCATTGATGTACTGGCAAATTTTATTATGGGCCACGAGCTGTAATCAGAAAAATCAATATCTTGTAAATAGCTGGTAAAATTTTATACGTAAGCGTTTATTCAACACATGTATCACCGCGTCAAAAAGCATGTCCATATATTACTGCATCCAACGCAGGGTAACTCGCGTTGGGATAAGATCATTAATATATTTCTGATTACATTAATTCTGTTGAACCTGGTTGCGGTAATCCTGGAAACGGAACATAGCATTTATGATCAACACAAAACTTTTTTTCACTATTTCGATCTCATCTCTGTAATTATTTTTTCAATTGAATATGTCCTTCGTGTCTGGAGTTGTACACACGACAAAAAATACCAGCATTGGTTTTGGGGCCG
>JAHEEX010000011.1 GCA_024640465.1 Sphingobacteriales bacterium
ATGGTTATGTTTTAAGGTCAAGATTCCTTTTAAAAGCTCATTGGCTTTCAACATTGCTTTATGGCAGGCAAATTCCTGTCAAACTGTTTTTTCTAAGGATTGATTCAATCGTTAAAGAGTGTAAGCAAAATCACCGTTTAATAGTCAACCTGTCTTTTAGACAATTGGCTAAACAAGCAAACAAGCTAGGCGAATTCGAAGGATTGGATAAAAACTGTAAACAGTTGATATATAACTAGTTGGGACAAATAAAAGGCTTCCTAAAATTGAATTGGATTTTAACGTATTATTACGAATGCTAATGTAATAAAATACATCGTAAATATCTACAAAGAATTTGAAAAAAACAATTTGATAATACCCCCCTTTTAGTGGTATAACTATTTTAAACATTGATAAACAGTCTTTTATATACAAATTCTCAAAAAAAATATTTTTTTTTTGAAAATTTTTTAAAAATCTGCTTAATCAGGTCCACATCAGGCAAAGGGATTTGAAATACGATTAATGGTTTTTTTACTATCATAAAAGAGTCAGATAGAATCATTCAGCATCATTATACATGGTTAAGGCGGAAAGAAAATAAATGACATAAATAATATTTCTTTTTATACCTGTAATCCTTTTCGTATCTGTTTGTATTTAAACCACGCTGCCGACACTAAACGTATCAATTTGACTGACCGAAGAAATTGAACTTTTTCAACACAGCGCCTTTGATAACACTACTTTATTTTGCTTATACGCTGTGAATATACCCTCCTGCAAAACCTGGGTATGAACTCGTCTTTAAACCAGCTGGTAATCTATGACTACTAAACTATTTACAGAATCTAACTTTTATAGCTTTTCCGGAAATATGGCCAAAATTATTCTGTGATAGTCTACCCCCACAAGGATCCCTGTTTCCAATCCTAAATTTCTTATATTGCGGCATGTTTTCCAATAAACATATCCATAGAACCCGATTAATGCTGCCGTACTTTTTGAATATGATTGCAGCGGGTGAAGGCAGTCTGCCCGATTACTAAGTGTATTCCTTCAATTTTTTTTGGGCTTTACTTATTGTACAGCATTACTATTGTACAATTAAGTGTCATAACAAAAGCCTGGTATCCTACCCTCCATCGTTTCAATATTTTATTCCTGAAATTAAATAGATATATATGTCTCAGCATAATTACTACGTTGAAAATGAATTAGGCCGATTACGAAAGCTGATTATTCACAGCCCGGACGGCGGCATTGGAAAAATCATACCCGGCACTTTTGCCGATAACCTCTACGATGATATTGTGCACCTTGAAAGCATGCAGAAAGAATACAATCACTATGTAAAATTGTTATTGTACTTTTTAGACCGTGAAAAAATTGAATACATAAAAAATTACCAGGATACTGCACCGGCAGAAAAAAAAGCATGGTGCTTTATTCCAGGCAAAACCGAATATTTTAACAGTGATAAAGTACTGGATACCCAGCAATTGCTGGGCGAAATGATCAAAGACGAAAAAATAAAACTCCGCTTAATATCTGCCATCTGCTCCTATGAAGAATCCAGTTTTGCCATACAACAGAAACTGGAACAGATTACAGATGCTGCCTTCCTGGCAAAAGTTTTTATTACAGGCGTTTTACCTGCCGAAGCCAATGGCACTGATGAAGACCAGTTTATATTTCCCCCGGTTCCAAATTTTATCTTTACCAGGGATATTGGCATCATGGTAAAAGACCACATTCTGCTAAGCCGCATGGCTACCGTGGCAAGAAGAAGGGAATCCTTACTTACAAAATTTTTGTCGCTATACAATTTCTTTAAAACCGATCCCCAAAAAGTAATGGAGATCATTGAAGAGAGTGATTTCTTTTTGTACGAAGAAGAGGAGCGAAAACACCGCATCATCAGTATTGAAGGCGGGGATGTAATGATGATCCATCCAAAGCATTTTGTAATAGGATGCAGCATCAGAACTTCTTCCAGTGCGGTTAATGAAATCATTCATACCATATTCAGCAAGCCGGAACTGGGCATTGAAAAAATTTCTGTGGTAAAGATCCCCAAGAACCGTGCTCAGATGCATATTGACACCATTTTTACCCAGGTGAAAAGAAATGTTTGGGTATTATATGGCCGGTTTTCTGAAAGAATATTAAGGGATGAGCATATCAGCAGGCATAGTTATATCAATAAACTTTCGCACCAGTTTCGTCCGCTTGAAATGGAACAGGTGGAAATATTACAATATTATAAACCTGCGGGCGAACCCTATATTAAAACAAAGGAGTACAGTATTACGGAAAAACTGCCAGGCATTGAATCACTCCTACGGAAAATTAGCGTGGAAGATTTTGGAGCCAAACCGGAAGAGGTGAAAATTATTTATAGTGGCGGCAATGTGTTTCCGCATGACGAACGGGAACAATGGACAGACAGTTGTAACGTTGTAGCGTTGAAAGAAGGTGTGGTGATTGGATACGACCGTAACGATATGACTGCGGAAGCATTTAAAGCCGCAGGATTCCAGGTGTTAACCACAACCGAAGCTTTTGAGAAATTTGAAAATGGTACAGAGCCTGATAGTATGACAGACACCTTAATTTTACTGCCATCAGCAGAATTATCAAGGGCAAGAGGCGGCAGCCATTGCATGAGTATGCCATTACTGAGAGATGTTTTGTAAAGCAGGCATAATGACCCTTTATAATTTGTTATTTGTTATTGGCAACCTGTTGTGTTCTTGAAATATTTAATATAAAATAATACTAGTGCTTTCATATTATTATTTAAGTTCTTTGAGTTTTAAATGAAAGATTTGGAGAAGTTATGTCCCCCCTCTGGAGGGGGTGAATTTCGAACTGAAGACATACTCAAGCTTTAGGGGGAGGACGTCCTCCCCCTAAAGCACTACAGTAAAATGCCTCCGCAGTTCACCCCCTCCAGAGGGGGACATAACAGCCCTTCCTCCGCAACTATATAAATAAAAATGTGATATATTTTTAAACTATTCAGAAAGTCAGGTTTACCATTTTATATTATTTAATACAGAAATAATTATGATGGAGCACTTCTAATATGAAAAAATATTTATTGCCTGTTTTAATAGTGCAACTTAATATTAGAAGTTGTTATATATAAAATATTTTGTAAGCTAAAAAAAGAAAAGATGTCAGAAATAAATCTCAGAAAACAAACAACACCACATATCTTAATGATAAAACCCGTTGGGTTTGATTTTAACGCGGAAACTGCCGTAAACAATGCTTTTCAACAAAAGGGAAGTAATGAAAATGCACAGCAAAAAGCAGCCACTGAGTTTGATGGTTTTGTACAGAAACTAACTGATGCCGGAGTGGATATAATGGTAGTTCAGGATACCCCGGTACCACACACACCAGACAGTATTTTCCCCAACAACTGGATCAGCTTCCACCAGGATGGCTCTTTGATCCTCTATCCCATGTATGCTGCAAACAGAAGGGCAGAACGTAAAGCACAGGTAGTAGCCGCCATCGCTTCAAGATTCGAAATTGGTAACCATATAGATTTTACAGACGCTGAACAGCAAAATAAGTTTTTAGAAGGCACTGGCAGTATGGTGCTTGACAGGGAAAATAAGATTGCTTATGCCTGTCTCTCACCGCGCACTGATAAGCAATTATTTGAAGACTGGTGCATACAAACGCAGTACACACCCTGCAGCTTTTATAGTGTAGATGAAACAGGTGGTGAAATTTATCACACTAATGTGATGATGTGCGTGGCAGATAAATTTGTTGTGATTTGTTTAGACAGTATCAGGAAAGCAGAAGAACGAAAACAGGTAGTTGATACTATTTCCAAAAGCGGAAAGAAAATCATTGAAATAAACTACAACCAGATGAACCACTTTGCTGGTAATATGCTGCAGGTGGAAAATAAAAGTGGCGAAAAGATATTGGTCATGAGCAGCCAGGCCTATCATGCATTAAGCCCTGAACAAGTAAAACAATTGGAAAATTTTAATCGTATACTGCATGCTGATTTAACAACTATTGAAACAAATGGAGGTGGCAGTGCCAGGTGTATGATGGCAGAAATTTTCTTGCCGGAAAAACCAATTAAATAGTTTGAAAACGGAAAAGGTTTATGACCGATCTTCATTTCCTTTGCGTCTTAGCGGTAAAATAGTTACCCCAGCAAACGCCTTTTAATGGCCCTGCCTATAAATCGCATTTTCTGCGCCAGCGGCATTCTACCCAGGTTTACTGAAATCGCTCCCTTGGTTAGCATGGTTCGCTGGCTGTAATCGATTTTAACATTAACCAGAACGGATCGCCCCGACTGGTAAATACCGAATGCCTCATCCATGCGGGCATCCAGTTCCATATCGCTGGCAATTTCCAGGAATGCCATACCCGCCATCATGGCAAGCCCTTCGAAACGGATCTTATCACTGAGAATGGTGCAGGTTTTCCGGTTCAGCGGAATTTCCTGGAACTGAGCGATCTGTCCCAGTTCCCCGTCGTTGAAGATGAAAATCAATACAGGTATGTCATAAGCAGAAGCCGTTACCAGTTCAAGTCCTGTCATTAGCATGGCACCGTCGCCCACTATGGAGATCACCTGTTTGTCTGGATTGTTGAGTTTGGCGCCAATGGTTGCAGGGATACAATATCCCATACAGTTAAAATCGGTGGGTGAAATAAAGTGCCGGGGTCGGTTAACGGGAAATAACTCAGCGGTGAGGAATGTATGTTGCCCGTCATCGGTTACAATGATTACATCTTCGGCTGCTCTTCGTTGTAAGGCCCGGAAAAAATGTCCGGGCTGCACAGTGTCTGTACGGTCTTTGTGTATCCATTGCTGAGCATAAGTTTCATTAAGTTGGCGAATCTGCCCGGTAACTTCGTTTAACCGGTTCCGTGAGGAATATCCCCGCTTGCCCAGTTCCATATGCAGGGCCTTAATGAATGCTTTTCCATCACATGCCACCGTAAGTGTTGCCGGGAAGTTTCGATTAAACACATCCCGATTGATATCCACATGGATGAGGTTTTTGGGCGGGTCCAGCGCATAACTGGCCGTAGCCACTTCCCCGAAACGTGCGCCAACAGTCAGGAGAAAATCATGATTTTTCAGTGCCCACTGACCGGAAGGTTTCGCACCTTTCCCGATGCCTGTTGAAGTAAACAGCGGATGGCTGTTGGGAAAAGCACTTTTACCCTGCAATGTGGTGGCAACAGGTGCTGCAAGCATTTCCGCCAGGATAATCGAATCATTAAAAGCATCTACAGCCCCCCACCCCAGGTATAACATAGGAAACCTTGAAGAGATAATAAGGTCAGCTGCTTTTTCTACTGCGGTTTGATCAGGATGAGTTTCAGCATGGGGTTGCACATAAACAGGCATTTCCTCTACCTGGCCGGTATACATTAGAATGTCAAGCGGAATATCAATAAACACAGGGCCTGGTTCACCGCTCATCGCTATAGTATATGCATTATAAATCGTGGAGATCACTTCAGACTGCCTGGTAACCAAAAAACAAGCCTTGGTAACAGGCTTCGCCATTTCAAGCTGATCGATACCATGCAGTTGATATGCCTGCTCCACATCCCTGCGCACACCGCCGGAAATGATGAGCATGGGTATTCCATCAAGGTAAGCTTCTGCGATCCCGCTCATCGCATGGGTCAGACCAGCACCAGGAACAATTACCAGCACACCAATCCCTCCCGTTGTCCGCGAAGTAGCATCTCCCATGAAGCTCGCACAGCCTTCATGTGTGACCAGCACCGGGGTGATCTGCCGGCTTTCATGCAGGGCATCATAGATTTCCGTTGTATGCGTACCCGGAATGCCGTATGTGTATCTTACACCAAGTTGTTCAAGTGCAAACACTGCCAGTTGGGCGCCTGTCTTTTTCATGCTTTTTGGTTTGATCATTTCCCCTTCGTTCCGGATCAGGGTATGCGTTTCCGTAAGTAATGAGGTCCAAGTTCATGTATATCTGAACATCCAATGAGTTGCATCACCCTGACCATTTCTTCCCGGAGAATATCGTAACACCTCGATACACCTTTTTCACCCCCGGCACCCAGGCCATACATGTAAGCCCTTCCAATAAGGCAGGCTTTTGCACCCAGCGCCAGCGCTTTGATCACATCTGATCCACGGGATATGCCTCCGTCTATCAGCACTTCAATATCCTTACCCACCACATCCACAATCTCTGGCAATAGGTCAAGTGTAGCAGGTGCTCCATCCAGCTGCCGGCCGCCATGATTCGAAATTACAATACCACTGGCACCCATCTCCGCTGCTAAAATCGCGTCTTCCTTGCATTGGATTCCCTTCAGTATAAATTTTCCTCCCCAGGATTTCATCAAATCACGCGCATCCTCCCAGGTGACAGATGGATTAAACTGCTCGTTCACTGTCTCCAGTACTTTGTCTACCAGCGCCCCGTGCGGAAGGTGCTCCAACATATTCGCCATCCGCCATTTAGCTTGTGTCAGATAATGATAGAGCCAGGCAGGTTTGATGATGGCAGACCGGGCCAAATTCCATTTTAACCTTGCAGCATGGCCATGCCCATGTCGAAGATCCCGCTCACGTTTACCAAATGCTGCAAGGTCTACCGCCAGCATAATCCCGTCGTAGTTCATTTTCCGGCATCTTTGCATAAAATCGTTCACCATCTTTCGGTTATGCCAAACATATACCTGGAAAAACAGTGGGCCCTTGGTAGCCTTCGCGATATCTTCGATGGAAGTAGTAGCCACTGATGAAAGGGTATACGCAGTCCCTGCGCGGTGGGAAGCCTTTGCCACAGCCAGTTCCCCTTCGTGGTGAAACATCCTTGTCATGCCTGTAGGGGCTGACATTACCGGGATGTCGATATTAATGCCTTGCACTGTAGTGGAAAGATTAACCGTGGAAACATCCCTTAGTGTCCGAGGAAGAAAGGAGTAGTTGCTGAATGCTTCTCGGTTCCACCTTGCAGTTATTTCATCTTCAGCACTGCCCTCGATATAGTCAAACAATACAGAAGGCATGCGGGCAAGCGCTGCGGCCCGCAGATCGGCAATGGAATGACACTGGTTAATTCTGGACATTTTATCTGTAAGCTAAATACCGATCCCGACATTTTTTATGATGCTGGTCAGTATATGATATTTAACCGCGAAGGCACAAGGGGAATTGGCGTCCTTTGGGCTGTTATTTCGCAGTTGTTAGTACCCGCCCGAGTGCTTCTTCTACAAAATGTATCTTGCTCCGGCGCCAACAACACGCCGGAAATTTGTTTAGTAATAAGTCCTGGAATATTCCTTTCTGTATTCCAACGGTGTTTTCCCGGTTAACGCTTTGAATTGCCTGTTGAAATAAGAAAAATTATTAAATCCGCTTTCATAACAAACTGCCGAAACACTGATGTCCTTTTCTGATAAAAGGTATGTTGCATGAGTTATTCTCACATCGTTTACAAATTGAGAAAAAGTCTTTTTTGTACGCCGCTTAAAATAACGGCAGAAAGCTGCTTCATTGAGAAATGCAAGAGCAGCTGCTTTTTTAGATGTAATATCTTCAGTAAAACCTTCCAGTATATATTTATAAACGGCATCGAGCTTTGAAAAATCAGTGTCGCCGGTATCAGTCTTGTACTTATCGTTGCCTATGATTGTCAGCTGATTTTTTTTGAGCAGAGAAACTTTATCCAGGAGTTCAAATAATACCAGCAGTGATTTGACTCCTTTTTTTTGGGTAATCTCAGTCAGCAGTGAATGCATTTTTTTATCCGGGTTATTGATAATGATTCCTCCAAAAGATAATTTCAACAGCTCCAGTATTTTTTTGAATTCGGGTTTATAAAAAAGTTCCTTTCCCAAAAAGTCTTCAGTAAACTGGACAATGATGGAATGTGCTTTTTCACCTGAAAGAACAAACGATTTTTCATTCACAAAATAATGTGCAAACCCAGGACCCAGTAAATAAAGGTTCCCTTCCGAAAAATTCAGTAAGCGGTCTCCGCCATAAAATTTCCCCCGGCCTTTAATAATATAAGTGAATTCGTACCCCCGATGAAAATGATAAGGTGCCCCAAATTGGGAGGCTTTTTCCTGTTTTACAATAAAACTTGAATCTGCGGAGGATGTAAGTTCCCGGAAGACTTTTTTCATTTTTCCATGAATCCTTTTACAATGTAAATATTGTATCAAAAATAGCAAATCCTGTGTTTGTCGGGATATATGTATTAAACTAAGTTTGGTAAAAGGTTTACTTAAACAATTGCGCATGAAAAAGTTATCACTTGCCTTACTTTGCTTAGTACTTTCTGCCAGTCTTTTCTCACAAAATAAGAAGGCGCCCGGGGTCAAACCTATTAACCTCCTCGACAATAATCTAAGTTATTGGTATAAATGGCTTGGGGTTCCCCATACCAGTGTAAAGGGTCTTCCCGCAGGTACTCCAACCGGTGATGGCATGAATGGCACTCCTTTAGGTATGAATGATCCCAAAAATGTCTTTTCAGTCATCACGTTAAACGGAGAGAAAGTATTAAAAGTGACTGGTGAAATATATGGAGGACTTACCACTAAGAAAGAATATGAAAATTATCATTTACACTTACAATATAAATGGGGTACAAAAAAATATGCTCCGCGTCTTACCATGCCGCGTGACATGGGTATTATGTTCCATTTAACCGGTACCAATGAAGATGCTTTCTGGTCTGTATTTATGATGGGGCTTGAATGTCAGATTTCTGAACAAACCAGCGCAGATTTATTCCTTGTGCCTGATAAAAAATTCACAACCTGGCCAGTAGCGGATGTAAGGGTTGGCGGAGATACAAAATGGGATATCAATGCTCCATTAAAAGTGGCTGGGGGAAAAGCCGGAATAATAAGGAGTGTTAAACGTTCAGAAAATTATGAGAGTGATTCTACCAAATGGACAACCATGGATCTCTATACTATTGGATCCACGGCGGTGTACCTCGTGAACGGCCATGTTGTGATGGCTTTTCAAAACGCAGGTTTAGAGCAGGCAGACAAATCAATTACACCATTAACAAAGGGGAAAATACAACTTCAGTCAGAAGGAGCAGAAGGATATTACAAAGATATAACCATCCAGCAGATAACTGAGATACCTGATGATATCAGGAAGGCTGCCGGATTGGATCTGCCGCACACCTGGAAGCTGGGCGTAGCGCTGTATACATTTCATACATTCTCTTTTCCCCAGCAGCTGGCAAAGGCAGACAGTGCCGGTTTAAGATATGTAGAGGGCTTTACTTTTGGAAAAGCTGGCGAAGGGTTAAAAGATTCTATGATCATGCAACTTAGTGCCCGGGGTATTGGTAAATTGAAAAACCTGGTTAACAAATATGGACTGAGGATGGAATCCATTTACGTGGTAGGCGGTAAAACAATTGATGCCTGGAAAAAAGAGTTTGAAATAGCTAAGCTTCTGAATGTAAAATATGTTACCGCTGAACCACCGGTAAACATGTGGGATGCAGTTGACAGCCTCGCAGGCGTTTACAAAATCAAGGTGGCTATACATAACCACTGGAAAGGTATGAGTGCTTACTGGAGCCCGGATTCTGTATTGGCTGCCATGAAGGGTCATCCCAATTTCCGGGCCTGTGCCGACATTGGTCATTGGCCGAAGAGTGGCATCAATCCCGTGGATGGCTTAAAGAAACTGGAAGGCCACCTGCTTGCCATACATTTCAAAGATATTGCTGCATATAACAATCCCAAATTACAGGATGTTCCTGCCGGTAAAGGCATTAATGATTTTCCAGCCATATTTAAAGAATTAGAGCGACAAAAATTTGACGGCTATATTATTATAGAACGCGATGCAGAAGACAAGCCCAGCAACCTGCCTTCGGTGATTGAAACAGTTATGTATTATAATAACCAGTTAGGTTTACCGCAGAATGCACATAAACCTTTAGGAGAGTTAGGCTTAGACACTGCAGGCATAAACTCTAATACTGCTGCTGACCTGCCTGTTGATGCCGCTTTAATTAATGAATATACCGGGACATATAAAATGACACCGGGCAGGCTGGCAGCTACAATAAAAATGTATGGTAAAAATGGTGCTTTATATTTTAAAGCTGGTGACTACCCGGAAATGAAATTGCTGTCCAGAAATGTCGATACTTTTGAGGGAAGTATCTTTAGTATGGAGTTTAAATTTGTACGAAAGGATAGCAAGGTTACCGGCGTTAAGCTTATCATGGGTAGTGATGAAGAATTGGGTGTGAAGGAGTAGAATAATAAATATCGTAATATGCAGCAACATTTAAGAAGCAGAAATTGGTTTGGCCGCAGTGGGAAAGACGGCTTTATTTACCGTGCATGGATGAAGAACCAGGGCATACCCGCCGACATGTTTGAAGGCAAGCCGGTAATTGGTATCTGCAATACGTGGAGCGAACTAACTCCCTGCAATGCACATTTTCGGGACCTCGCAGAAGCTGTAAAAAAAGGTGTGCTGGAAGCAGGTGGTTTCCCGGTGGAATTCCCGGTGATGTCTTTGGGAGAAACACTGATTAAACCTACGGCTATGCTTTACCGGAACCTGGTAAGTATGGATGTGGAAGAATCTATTCGTGCCAATCCCATTGACGGAGTCGTATTGCTTTGCGGCTGCGATAAAACAACACCTTCACTGGTGATGGGTGCATGCAGTGTGAATATACCAACATTGGTAATTTCCGGGGGGCCTATGTTGAAAGGCCATTGGAAAGGGAAAGACATTGGCACTTCTGATGTTTGGCGCTTTGATGTGGCACATAAATTAGGACAAATAAACTCAGAAGAATTTATAGAAGCAGAAGCCTGTATGGCCCGAACACAGGGACATTGCGCGGTTATGGGTACGGCTTCCACGATGGCCGTTATGGTTGAAGCACTTGGGTTATCATTACCTAATAACGCGTCTATTCCCGCCGCTGATGCCAGGCGTAAAGTACTGTCACAATTATCGGGAAGACGAATCGTAGAAATGGTAAAAGAAGATTTAACGCTATCAAAAATTCTCACACGTAAAGCTTTTGAAAACGCCATCATGGTAAATGCGGCTATTGGCGGCTCTACAAACTTTGTCATTCATTTGCTCGCAATTGCAGGTCGTATTGGAATTGATTTAAACATTGATGATTTTGATAAGTATTCGCAAAAAATTCCATTGCTTGCCAACATACAACCTTCAGGTGAGAACTATATGGAAGATCTTTACTATGCAGGTGGTTTACCGGCGCTGATAAATGAAATGAAAAGCATTATTCATCATGATGTAATTACAGTGAATGGAAAATCAATGGGTGACAACTGTAAAAATGCAGAAGTATATAACCGAAGTATCATTGGCACCATGCAGCAACCTTTTAAACCCGAATCCGGGATCGTTGTGGTTAAGGGAAATCTTGCACCTAATGGTGCGGTGATAAAACCTTCAGCTGCAAGTCCGGCATTATTGAAACATACAGGCAAAGCGGTTGTATTTGAAAATATAGAAGACTATCATACACGCATTGATGATCCTGACCTTGAAATTGATGCTACTTCTATAATGGTTTTAAAAAATGTAGGGCCAAAAGGGTATCCAGGCATGGCCGAAGTGGGTAATATGGCATTGCCTAAAAAATTACTGGAGCAGGGCATTACAGATATGGTACGCATCTCTGATGGCAGAATGAGTGGTACCGGCTTCGGTACAGTAGTGCTGCATGTATCGCCGGAGGCAGCAACGGGCGGAACTTTTGCGTTGATACAAAATGGGGATATCATAAGCCTGGATGCCTATAAAAGGACTTTGCATGTAGAAATTGCCGAAGAAGAACTCGCTAAACGTAAGGCCGATTGGAAACAAAACGAAAAGGTCCATACACGGGGTTATGTGCATTTATATCAAACGCATGTAGAACAGGCGCATCTTGGTGCAGACATTGATTTTCTAAAAGGTGGTTCGGGCAGTGAAGTAGCAAGAGATTCTCATTGAGAAATCAAATTTTTTGTGGAGTCACTTACTAATATAAAACGATTGTTATGAGTTTTACAAATAAGACAGCCATCGTTACCGGAGCGGGCCAGGGCATTGGTTTTGAAATTTGCCGACAGCTTGCAATCGAAGGAGCTTATGTTTTATTAAATGATATAGACCAGGCTTTGGCAGACAATGCAACTAAAAAAATAAATGACAGTACCGGGGGCAAAGTTGTGGCAATGGCAGGCGATTCCAGTGATTCCGTATTTATTCAAAAGATGGTAGGCGCTGCAGTAGAACTGTCAGGACAACTTGATATTGTAATTGCGAATGCAGGCATTACTTTATTCGGGGATTTTTTTACGTACAAACCTGAATCTTTTTCCAGGGTTATGCAGGTAAACCTTTCCGGTACTTTTTTTCTTGCTCAGGCCGCTGCCAATCAAATGAAAAAACAGATAACAGGTGGTTCACTGTTATTTACTTCGTCTGTAACCGGTCACCAGGCACACAAAGACCTGGCAGCATATGGCATGAGTAAAGCCGCCCTGGAAATGCTGGCCAAAAATTTAGTGATAGAATTATCACCATTCAACATAAATGTAAACACGATTGCACCAGGTGCCACGTTAACCGAACGTACAGTAGAAGACAAAGCATATGCAGAAACCTGGTCCAGGTTAACACCATTGGGCCGTCCTGCTTCCGTGGAAGATATAGCGGGCACCGCATTATTTCTGGTATCAGAAAAAGCAAAACATATAACAGGCCAAACGCTTATAGTAGATGGCGGCTGGACTTGCGTCAGCCCCTCACCTTTTGATTAAGTAAAACAGGTATGTAAAAAATTGAAGGCAATGTTTAAACTGGATAAGAAAGTTGCTGTAATAACGGGTGGAGGCAGCGGCATTGGCCGGGCCGTTTCGTTATTGTTTGGGCAACAGGGTGCATCGGTTTGTATTCTCGACATGGATGAAAAGGGAGGAGCATCAGTCGTAAATGAAATATTGGCGCAAAATGGACAGGCCTTTTTTTATAGCTGCAATATTGCAAAACATGAACAGGTGCAGCAAGTAATTGATAAAATTGTTTCTGAACATGAAACCATTAATATTTTAGTGAACAATGCCGGTATTGCTCATATTGGGACAGCAGAAAATACAAAGGAAGAAGATTTTGACAGGTTGTTAAGTGTGAATGTTAAAGGGATTTACAATTGTCTTCATGCAACACTTCCCTTCATGAAATTGAAAGGAGGTGTGATCCTTAACCTTGCTTCGGTTGCTTCATCTGTGGGTTTATCCGAAAGATTTGCCTATTCCGCTACAAAATCCGCAGTGATTGGCATGACATTATCAGTGGCAAAAGATTTCCTTTCGTACAATATCCGTTGCAACAGTGTATCACCAGGCAGGGTTCATACACCATTTGTGGATGGGTACCTGCAAAAAACATATCCGGGAAAAGAGCAGGAAATGTTTGAAAAACTTTCCAAAACACAACCTATAGGTCGTATGGCAAAACCGGAAGAAGTTGCAGGACTCATTTTATACCTGTGTTCTGATGAGGCTTCTTTCATTACAGGCTGCGATTATCCCATAGATGGAGGATTTTTAAAACTGAATACATAAGACATGTGCTGCAAACAAAGAACTTACGTGCAGATAAACATATTAAATGAAAATATTTAATGGGCGTGGGTCTTACCTGAGATGCAGTCGAATTAACTTTTAAAAGTTTAGGTAGCCAAAAATTATACTTAGCTCCCTCCAATTGGTTAAGTCGGGGAATCCTGCAGGGATGGGGAACACGTACACCCTGCAAACAATATCATGTGTTTATTACAGAATGACCAAAGCAAAATAATTTTGCTTTTCATTTAATGTATTGTACTGGAAAAATACATAATTATAAATTCGCTGATTTTGGAAATGCTCAACTATAAAGCCTCATGCAGTATTTGACTTTAAATGGTAAACCTGATTTTTTTGTATATTATAAACAGATTTATATGAATCGGCTTTTGATTAAAGTACTTGTTATTGCAGCTATATTTACAAATGACACATGTGTTGCCCAAACACAATCTTTTAAACAAAACAACGCATTTATGATACGCCATACTGTTGTTTTCAAACTGAAACCATTAAAAGATTCATCGGCATTAAAATATTTCTTTGATGCTGTTTCAAAACTCGCCAGCATACCAGGCGTAGAAAATTTTGAATGCCTGAAGCAAACCAGCAAGAAAAATGATTTTGAATTTGGCATTTCGATGGAATTTGCCAATAAGCAATTGTACGACGAATACAATATTCACCCTTTGCATGTAGCGTTTATTCGGGAATACTGGTTGAAATATGTTGACCGTTTTCTGGAGATTGATTATGAGCAACTAAAATCATAAAAGCATACCGGAGATATTGCTTCATTCGTTTTGCCAAATATTTCCAACCCAACAAGATTTTTCTGCACAAATGAAACGAATCCCGTTTCTCTTGCACCTTATCGGTTATTTTTTTGTCTTTTTTATTCAGCCTGTTTAACAGAACATTTAGAATCCCTGCATATACTTTCGCATCTAATTGAAGTAAAAAATAAAAATGAAAAAGTTATTCCTGCTAATACTCCCTGTAACTTTCTTAATAGCATCCTGCTCAAAAAATGACGTGCCCTTACCTCCGATTGATGAATCCGTGTGGCTGACCAAAGAAAGAGGGATCGTTGTTGCCAGCGACTTTAGCTGCGACTACTTTGTTATCCAAACAAATCGCGGCTACACCGTCCTCCGCAACTGGGGGGGCATATCCCCCTTCAGCGGTTCAATCATTTATGGTGACCTTAGCAGCTGGGGCCTGAAAACTTTCTATAACCGTTCTGAAGGAAGGCTGATCAATGCAGATGTGAGAGATTACTGGATGAGTTATTTCCAGGCAATGGACCAGGTACAATGGAGCTGTGGAAATGGTTTCTCTTCACAAAAAGCCAATTAACCGCTAAGAAACAAGGATCGTAAGATCAAATATATTGCCTATGAAAAAGCAAGCCCCATTTTTGGGGCTTTGCTATTTGTTAAAACGGGATGATATAAAGCTGGGGATTCATTGATATCAAGCAAATCTGCCAAACCTGATTTTGAATGATTTGCAGGACTATAGTGGTTCTGCCGATACTTCCGTAATCAGGTACAAAATGCAAATAATCATCGTCATCTAACTGAATGAATAACATCATAAAATTTTGAGGCGCGAGTTATTAGATTTGCTGCCTGATGACTTCAGAAAAAACAGACATCAATACTGAACTGGAACTAAAGCAAATTCGTGAGGAACTGGAGCTGCTTGTCGAAAAAATGGACAATGCGTTGAAAGAGCAACATCAGCTAATCAAGTTGCTTCATCCTGACCAAAAGATAAGTGCAAGGAACCTGATCCGATACCTGGCACTTCGAAGTGAGGATGTCCGTTCTCTGCAGGATCGTCTGCATACCTTCGGCTTATCTTCTTTGGCAAGCAGTGAGAGCCATATACTCAGCCAGGTTCAGGCTATCCTGGAAAGGCTTAATAAGAAATATCAGCCGTCAGAAATTTCCACCTGCACATACGAAATGGGCCGGCGGCTCAACCAAAAAAAGTCAGATAAATTATTCGGATCTAAAAAAGGGAAATCCATCCCTTACCTGATGGTGACTTTTGATGCCGAATTTTCAGAAGACTACCTGCTAATTAAAAGTTTGCTTGAGGCAGGTATGAATGTTGCCAGGATCAATTGTGCTCACGATAATAAACTGATCTGGCAGAATATGATCAAACTGGTACGTAAAGCCAGTGCAGAAACAGGACTTCCCTGCAAAATTTATATGGACCTGGCAGGCCCTAAAATGCGGGTTTCCGTGCTGGGAAAAGGACACCTGCTGGATAAAGTAGACCTCAATGAAGATCAGGAAATCTTCCTTGCTGAAAAAAATGCCCGATTTAATAAAACAGAAATTGTACTTGGCTGCGATGAGCCTAATATCATCAAACAATTAATTCCCGGTCATCGTGTGCTCTTTGATGATGGGTTGATCGAATCCATTGTAATATCTGTTGAAAAAGGGATCGCCCGAATCAGGATAAAAAGGATTTCAGGTAAAAAACCTGTTCTAAAAGCCCGCAAGGGGATCAATTTCCCTGATACGCAGCTTACCCTGCCGGCACTAACGGAAAGGGATATCTCACTTATTCCATTTATCTGCAAAAATGCCGACCTGGTGGGATATTCTTTCGTACGGGATGTGTCTTGTGTAAAAGCCCTGCAGGATACGCTTGCCGGACATAAGAAAAGGCCACATATCATTATCAAGATTGAAACCCCGGAAGCGGTAAAAAATTTCCCTTCTTTGTTGATACAGGGAATGCAGGATGAAGTATTCGGTGTTATGATCGCCCGTGGCGACCTTGCCGTTGAGATTGGTTTTGAAAGGCTGAGTGAGATCCAGGAAGAAATCCTCTGGATCAGCGAAGCTGCACATGTTCCGGTAATCTGGGCAACGCAGGTCATGGAAACACTCAACAAATCAGGCATAGCAACACGTGCTGAAGTTACAGATGCATCTTACGCCGCCATGGCAGAATGTGTGATGCTTAACAAAGGTGAATATATAATGGAGGTTATGAGGTCTTTAAGGGACATCCTGGAAAGAAGCGGCAGGCACCACGTTAAAAAGAGATATACTTTCAGGCCAATGCAAATTGCGAAAGACTTTTTTGATACAATTAACCGCGAAGACAATAAAACACAGGTGTGATTTACCTCTGACCTCCCAACTCACCCCCAGCCCCTCTCTTCCAGAGAAGGGTGCCTCAACGCAACTTTGATTATTAATTTCAAATAACATTCTATTGCCTGGTTCTTGTAATATTCAACACTTAAAAATTGGACTTTGAATTTCTAACTATAGATTTTTTTGAGACTGGACAACCCGTAAATCTATTGCAGGATTTAACTATTAATCTGTAAACTTTTATAGGACGAGTCACAAAGAGGCACCCCCTCTCTTTTTAGAGAGGGGGGATGGGGGGTGAGGTGGCGGTTAATTAATTTGCAAACTCCTGAACAATCCCTGGTAATCAGGATTCGAAGGATTTGCTCTTTTAAGTACCATAGCCGGACCCATTGCTTTCTGAGGTTGCCCCAACTGGATATACAGATATGCCAGGGCGTAATTCAGATCCGGATTGCCTGGTTCGATCCCCAATCCTTTTTTTAATAATTGTTCCGCTTGAGCCGTTTTGCCAGATTGCTGTAGAAAGAGTGCGTAATTGTAATAAAGCCTGGGATCCCGACTGCCGATGGAAACAGCTTTGGCAAATGACTTTTCCGCACTGGCATTATCCTTAAGTTCCACATAAAGTAAAGCCAGGTTATATTGTACACGATCGTTTTTGGGGTCCGTTTTCTGTGCATCCAATAAGACTTTTAATGCATCCGAATTTCTTTGCTGTTGATTATATAATGAAGCCAGGTTAAGCCGGGCATAATTCATCATACTATCTTTCTTCAATCCCCTGGTATAATATTTTTCAGCGTTATAAAAATCATTTTGCTTCAGGTAGTAATCGCCCATCATGATATTGCCTACAGCAAAATCCAATTGATATTGCATATATGTATCAAGTTCCTTTTTGGCCGTTGCAAGTTGTTCTCTAAACGAAACGGGAATCTCATTTGCCGGTATTTGTAAGAACGCATCGGCAGCTGCAATACGCACAGCCCTGACCTTATCAGATAACAAAGGACCAACAGCATCCCTCCATCTGTCCACCGGGAATGCTGCAAGTGCACGTGTAGCCCTGTACCTGATTTGTGCATCATTTTCCCGAAGTGCACCCAGTAAAAGTGACAGGCTTTTTTCTGTTGGTGTATTCCCAAGATATTGTGCGGCTGTAGCTTTAACAATAGATGGAACAGCCGAATCGCCTAGCAATCGGGCAAGATGTGGCTCAGCCTCCACCCCTCCCTGGCTACCGGGAATTAGGTCTTCTGCAAAATGATATTTGCGTTGTTGACCATACCATTTTTCAACGGCATCTGATGCCCAGGCAGGTGACTTTTTTGTATGGCACATATTACAGGCATTGGGTGTGCCAAATTTTACCGACAAATCCGGACGGGGTACCCGAAAACTGTGATCATGCCTGAAATCATTTCCCATGAAAAATTTACCGGGCATATGACAGCTAACACAATTCACCTGGGTAAGGCTTGCTTCATGTTTATTATGTTCAAAGCTGTCGTATTTTTTTTCATGACACTGCAGGCAAACCTGGTTAGTAGCAATATCTAAGGTTTTACCAGAATGAGGATCATGACAATTACTGCATTTCACTCCCCGATGAAACATCTTGCTCTGAAGAAAAGAAGTGTAAATATAATCTTCTTCATTTACCTGCCCGTCTGCGTGAAAATTCTCAGTAGAAGGAATCTCAGGGATCATATCATCCATGGGCTCGGCACTTGTTAATATCTCAGAAGAAATATTTGCCTTCCTGGCATGACAAGGCATACAGGTATTAATTTGTACAGTATTCGCTCCATCCAATGGCTTCAGAAAACTATATTTAACTTTTTCTCCACCCTTATATTTCTCAGAAGAAACAAAGCTGACATGCTTTCTGGCCGGGCCATGACAGCTTTCGCAACTAACGGTCATAACGGAATAAGTAGTATGAAAACTATCCGCCTCGGGAAAATAATTTTTCTGCAAATTGGTTGAATGGCAGGAGGCGCACATGGTGTTCCAGTTCTGTCCACCACGAGACCAATGTAACCAGTCGTTAGGTTGAATTTTTTGTCCTGCATACTGATGGAACCATTTCTTTTTTTGTACATCCCAGCTCATACGTGGGACCTGCATTTTGCCACCGGGGAAAGCAACCAGGTATTGTTGCAGGGGTTTAAAACCAAAAGTATACAGTACTTCAAAATCCTGGGTATTGCCATCCGGCCCCTGGGTATTGATAAAATATTTTCCATCGCGACGGAAAAATTTACTGGTGATGCCATCCGCTGTTAAGGCAGCATTATTAAAATCACCTAATACAGTGCTGTCGTTGGCCGGCTCCATGGCTTTGAAATGATCAGATTTCTTCCAAAGTTCTACTTCTTTGGCATGGCAGCTTTGACAGGATTTATCACCCACATATTGTGCATTTTCCGCAGATGTCATAGATTCTCCGGGCGATTGGTTTGCCGGCTTGCAGTACTCCAGAATAAAAATGAAGAATACCAGTAAACTGGTTATAATCAAAAAGGCAGAAATAGGTTTTCGTTTCATCGTCAAAGAGCCTAAAAATAACAAAGAATTCAGGAAAAAGCGATTGAATTTCTGCCTTCTGTTGATCTTCACCATTAAACCTTTACAATATTATTCCCCAAGATATGGGTCCTTAATTTTCTTCGCTTCATATTTTATATTGGCAAAGGTAACATCACATTTTTTTCCAGTGGGCGATTGGGCCAGGAATCCAACCGTATATCCTTTTCGGGCATCAAATTGCAGGTGCCTGACGAGGAACCATTTTGCACCGGTCTCACTATAATAAAGTGTAATGACATTTCCTGCCTTGGCGATCTTATAAAAAACCTTATCTGATTTTATTTCAACCGAATTACAATCATCTGATATGTCTTTAGTAACCACACTTACAACGCGCCTTGCCCCGGTATAATCTTTTTCAAAACAGAATTTTACCCAGTTCAGGCTGTCGCTTTTCAAAACAATTGCACCGCCATCCCATTTATTTACAAAACGATGTTCAATGGAAGTTACAAGTACAAAATCATCATCCGGCATGAACATGAGTTTGGGTGCATTATCTGTATTGTACGTAACATTGGGGTCGCGGAACATATCGGTCTTCTCCCCTGCTGATATAAAGAGTTCGTTCCCTTTGATGGAATAAGTAACAGGTTTGATATCCCAGTATAATGGATGCGGAATAGAAGGGATTTTTACAGCTTGCTTATCCTGCGCAGAGGTCGCATTAGTGCAGGAAACAAAAGTGAGAAGAACAATTATCATTCGATTGAAATGTTGCCTGTACATATTGATAGCTATTTTTTATACCCAAACTTAAGAATAATTTAAAATGCCATGTTCTTAGCAGTAAAAAAAGATAAGTTCAGGCTGGACATTATTTATTTAGCGGATCAATGTCAATGATCCATTATTCATTTTTAATTCTCCCCCCTCCACCTGCCAGGAACATTGCCAGGTATAAGTCTGAGGCCCTTGTATAATTCCATTCAGTTTTCCGTCCCATCCCCGGAATGG
Source organism: Sphingobacteriales bacterium (assembly GCA_024640465.1). Lineage (GTDB taxonomy): Bacteria > Bacteroidota > Bacteroidia > Chitinophagales > Chitinophagaceae > Pollutibacter. The sequence continues at coordinate 20,310 of JAHEEX010000011.1, forward strand.
ATCTTTGGATGAAAAAACCAACTGCCCCCATCGATTATAAATATGCATTTGGTATTGCAGCAGGTTACCTTTTATTATGGGTTTGATAAAATCATTTAACCCATCACCATTCGGTGTGAATGCATTTGGCATAATAAACGAACTGCCGCAATCTTTTAGGGTAATTATTACCGTATCTGATGACCCGCATCCATCTGATGTAAAACCGGTAAGAATATATTGCCCGCTTTTCTTCACCTGTAAGTCTGCCGATGCTGAGCCATCACTCCACAAATATGTTCGAAAGACCTGGGAGGCTCGCAATATAATGCTGTCGCCCGGACAGATTGATTTATCCTCTCCCAGCGTGAAGGAGAGTGCCTGTTTCAATTTGATCTTGATAGTGTCATATAGAATACAACCTGTATTATTTTCCGCCTGCACAAAATAAGATGTGTCCTTCGCCGGTTTAGCGATCAATACAGGTGAAGCGGGGTTATTGACGAGATTATATTCAGGTCCCCACCGGTACCGCAAATATCCTTGTTCAGCTTGTACTTCCAGCCGCTCATCCTTACAAACACTTACCTCCTCAGCCTTAATCAATTCAACCGATTCATTATCGACAACCATAATTGTATCACTGAATGTAAGTCCACAATAATCTGTAACTGTACAATAATACAGCCCGGGATTGCTGACTACCAGGGAAGCACCTCCAAATCCATTATTCCAAACATAATTTGAAAAACCCGCCGGTGCATTGATGGTTATAACATTTCCACCGCATAATACCAGGTCAGGGCCCAGATCAAGACGGTTTCCCTGTTGCATATTCACCATCTCAGCATGGAAGCCGTTATTTGTTGCATTGATGGTATCCGGGTTTAATGAAGGCAACACCACAGGCAATGGACTGTATTGTACTGGTTCCGTTTCAAATAAGACTTCCGCCGGATTTGTTTTACCCAGGCAACCAGTGTCCTGGTCATCATTGTTAAGGGTATAAAAATCAATAATCTGGCCGTACATATTCAAGAAAGAAAAAGAATTATCAGGATAGAATTGCAGGGGGTCGGGATTTAAAAAGTTTGTATTTGCTTCATTAAATATTCTTTCATGGATCATCCTTCCATTAGTTGCCGTACCCAGCGCATAGGAATAACTGCTGTTTGTTTTTTTATAGATACGATTAAAAAGGACCATGCCGTTTTCATCACCGGTAATATTCACCATAATTGTACCACTGTCTTTTGTAACAGGAACTATATTATAACCCCTGATAAACTGGTAAGCAGCATTGAATTCAAGAATGGTAAAATGTGCCCTTCGGGAAATGAAATTATCAAAGGCCTTGGTAGTTGTACCCAATACCAGGATATTCCCATTATTCATTTTTTGGGTACGCAAAATATTACCACCAAATGAATTACCAGGATCATTTGTGTTTGATAGTAACTCCCAAGATCTGCGGTTGATCAATTTCCCGTTGTTATAGTCAAATTGAAGCAGGTCAAGATAATTTTGTCCGTTTTGATTTGTAAAAGGCCTTGTACCCCAAAATGTAACAACTGTTCCGTCAATGGCTATACCGCTTCTAAAAGACAGGCTAAGGGGATATTGGTAACTGGAGCTCCATATAACATTACCTGAAGGATCAAGTTTCAAAACTACCAGCGTTTGAATTTCTGTATTGCAATTAAACATTTCAGCAGCAACAATAATTTCATTTCGCGCACCCTCCGAGATAAGGAAAGGCCTGAACAAATTTTCCCTTGTACATTCCAGTTTATTTCTGTCGTAAGTCATTACCCATTGAATTTCTCCGGCAGCACTAACCCTGGCAACAAATGCATCTTCATAAGGGTATTGTATTTCTTTACTTTTATCCGTATTTACATATCCAGCTGCCAGGATATCGCCTCCTGTTGTTGAATGGATTGCAGTTACCGCCGCAACCTGGTCGTTTATAACGTTACCGGGACCAAACTTTAGTGTCCATTTATGATCTCCTGCCTGGGTGAATCGGCTCAGTAGGGGATACTGTTTATTTGAAGCATAATTATGATACCCGCCAAGAATGATGTCCTGGTTATTTGACTTGTCGCTACAATTAAATATCATATGTAAACCCTGCGTTCCTATTGATTTGCGGAAAGAGGCGATGGCAGGATTTGAAGGGATAGTTTGAACCGTTGCAGTTGTCGACTGGGATTCTGCAGCAAGTGCAAAGTCCAAAAGAATCAGAGCCAAAAGAAACCGTATAATATAGCAGCTCAACATAATTCTGTTTGCATTTGAAGCGAATCAAAGCATATGAATACTTTTAAATCTACTCATATTTTACCTTGTTTTTTACCCGGTCTTATAAAAAATCGATAAACAACACATATATAGACACTAAATGCATAGAATGTAAATCGCTAATAATTTCATAATCTGCCCTGTTCCTGCATTGAATTATTCTTCGTAAATTCGGAAAACCCCATCGTATATGCATACTCCCCAAAAGTCATTACAGGAAGCCATGCTGAAAGGCGGGCCTCAAAAACCACTCTGGCGCAGATTTAATGGCGACTCAATTGCCCTCCCCATCAAGGATGCGGTAGAACAAGCCATCAGAAAGGAATCAGAAAACGGCAATAAGCTTAAAGTTTGTATAGGCACAGATTCCCAGGTAAAAGGCCAGGAAACAGAATTTGCAACTGTTATTGTTTTCCTTCGGGAAGGTCGCGGCGGGTTCATGTTCATACATAATGAAAAAACCTACCTCAAGTATTCGATCAAGGAAAGGATGCTGGTGGAAGTAGCCAAGAGCATTGAGATCGCATACGAATTATGCGATCTTTTTACTGTTTATGAAGTGGATATGGAAGTCCACGCTGATATCAACACCAACCCTTCTTTCAAAAGCAATGAAGCACTTCGTGAAGCGATGGGCTATATCCTGGGTATGGGATTTGCCTTCAAAGCCAAACCAGAGGCCTTTGCAAGCAGTTGCTGCGCCAATAAGATTGTGAATTAGAGGATAGAGGTTAGAGGGTAGAGGTCAGCAAAGGCAATGGCTGTTGACTCACTACTCACTACTCACTACGCATTACTCACTACTCACTACTCGCCTCTGCTTTATTGGCAAGGAAATCCAGGTTCATCTTTTCAATGAAGGAAAGCAATTTGTCACGTCCAAGTCTTTTTTCCGCGCTGGTTACAAAATGCGGCGGAAGATCTGTCCAGGTTTTCTTCATCGCCTGAAGAAAATCTTTCACATTCTGGCTAACGGTCTTTTGGGTTTCTTTATCTGCTTTGGTGAAGACCAGGCAAAAGGGCACTTCCCATTCGCCCAGTTTATTGATGAAATCAAGATCGGTCTTTTGAGGGCCATGGCGTGCATCTATCAGCAGAAAAAGTAACCCAAGGTTTTCCCTTTGCTGAATATATTCCCGTATCATCTTCTCCCAGTCCTTTCTTTTGGATGCAGATACTTTGGCAAAACCATAGCCCGGAAGGTCGACCAGGTACCACTCGTAATCGCGACTGTCAACCAGGAAATGATTGATCAGCTGTGTTTTTCCAGGTGTTGAAGAGGTTTTTGCCAGGTTCTTCTGGTTAACGATCATATTGATCAGGGATGATTTACCAACATTACTTCTTCCGAGAAACGCATATTCAGGTTTATCGGGTTTAGGACATTGCGCCAAACTCGGACTGCTTATAACATATTCAGCTTTCTTAATCACCATATGAACCTTCCTTTTACAGGTTTGTAAATATCGGAGTAAATGCCAACAATACCTTCTTTATACCAGATAAGCAGGCCTCTTTTCATAAAACGCAGCCAATCACCTAATTTTGCAGCTTCATGAGTGAATTTGCGCACGACAAAATAGTACCCTACCAGGGATCCGCCCAGGGTAAAAAAGACCAGGTGGCAGAGATGTTTGATGATATTGCCCCTCGGTATGATTTCCTGAACCGTTTTCTTTCGGCCGGGATAGATGTCAGCTGGCGAAAAAAAGCCCTGGCTGAACTGAAAGCGTTAAAGCCACAGACATTGCTCGACGTGGCTACGGGAACAGCAGACGTGGCCATCATGGCTGCCCGGATACTGAACCCTGCCAAAATTGTGGGTATTGATATTTCAACCGGTATGTTGGACCTGGGTCGAAAGAAACTGTTAAAAGAAGGACTTGACAGGCAAATAGAGTTACAAACAGGTGATAGTGAGGCAATAAACTTTCCCGAAGCCTCGTTTGATGCGGTAACAGTTGCCTTTGGAGTGCGTAACTTTGCCAATCTGGAAAAAGGACTGGCTGAGATCTTCCGGGTATTAAAGCCTGGTGGAAAACTGGTGGTACTGGAATTTTCGAAACCAAAAATTATAGGTATACAACAATTCTACAATCTGTACATGGGCATTGTTGCCCCCGGCGTTGGAAGCATATTTTCAAAAAACCGGGATGCTTATCAATACCTGCACGATTCTGTACAAAAATTCCCGGAAGGGAAAGCTTTTACAGATATTTTGAACAAAACCGGATTTAAGGAAAACACATGCAAAAGACTAAGTTTAGGGATCTGCAGTATTTATACCGGCATAAAGTAATTGTTGTACTAACCGCCTCCCTCTTTTTGTTTCATGCGTCAAAGGCACAGCTCAGGGAAAGCCTGAACCTTCCGTACCATGACGAAAAGACATATTATTTTGGGATAGTCCTGGGATATAATACTTCTCATTATAGTATCACACATCATCCGTATTTTCTTCAGCGTGATACCATCATGTCTGTGGAATCTCAGAATGCAGGTGGAGTTAACCTGGGTATCCTGGTAAACTGGCAGGCAACAAAGAGGTGGGATGTTCGCTTCTATCCACTTAACCTGATATTCAGTCAGAAAAAATTCCGCTATACACAATCCATCCCCAACCCGGGAGAAAGTAACCTGGAACAATTGCAGTCGGTGGAATCAATTGTAATGAGTTTCCCCTTACAAGTGCGGCTTAAAAGTGATCGTATAAATAATTTCCGTGTCTATTCCCTTGCGGGTATTAAATATGATTTCGACCTGGCAAGCAATGCAGGCGCTCGAAATGCAGAAAATATCGTTAAAGTGAATAAGTCGGATTTCGGCATTGAAACAGGTGTTGGGTTCCAGTTTTTCTTTAAATATTTTATTCTATCTCCTGAGATAAAATTCAGCTATGGCATGACCAATGTGCATGCCAGGGATGAAAGCCTCAAGTACTCCAATGTGATCGATAAAATGAATTCAAGGATGATCCTGCTTTCCCTTCACTTTGAAGGTGGCGGACTTGGTTTTTAAAAAATACTTCTCCTCTTTTGGCATTTATTTTTTAATACTGATTGATGTCTTTCCCTTTAAGAATAAAGTGCCCTGTTTAAAAAAAAATTGGCGCTTGTTTATCATGACTATCATTATCAAAATATTGGGACGGTCTTCATTCAAAATGTTGAGAGAAAAAAATAATCCCTAATAAGGTTTTAAAGTAACTTTTAAATTGAACCTGTCTGCTTGGTGCATCAATACAATATCTATGTTTTAGTAAAATCCGATTATTAAAGTACCCCATTCTTCTTATAGATCCGGGCATTAAAAATTACTTTTGCCCCTATGAAAACATGGATATTTTTATTTTCTTTTTTTCTTTTATGCACTGCATGCAAGCAGGAACCAGTTAAATACGACTCCCCTTTAGAACGCCTGATGGCCGGTAATAAGCGATTCATGGCGGGCCACCCTGTTCATCCGGATGAAACCCTTCAACGAATCAGGGACCTTAAAAAGGGGCAAGACCCTTTTGCCATCATTGTTGGTTGTGCAGACTCCAGGGTTCCGCCTGAATTAATTTTCGACCAGGGGCTGGGCGATATTTTCTCCATCAGAACCGCAGGTAATATTATCGGAGATTATGAATTAGGTAGTATTGAATATGCAGTCGAGCATCTGGGATGTAAATTCATTATTGTATTAGGCCACGAAAATTGCGGCGCTATTAAAGCATTTATAGAAAATCCGGACACAACAAATCAACATGATCATATTAAAAATATCATTGAATACATAAGTGAGGAAAATGAAGAGCATTCCCTGGCCGAAGCTGATAAACACCAGGTTGACAAAGCCGTCAAGGCCAATATTACACACGGTGTGCATCTTTTACAAAACGCCCAACCTGTTCTAAAGCCTTTAATTGACAAGAAAGAGGTTACTGTAGTTGGCGCCTATTATGATTTGGATAATGGTGAAGTAATTATTACAGATAAATAGACCATATATCTTCGCTTCTTTGCACTAAATTGTACGTGTATTTCTCTTTCTCATTCCTTATTTCTTGTCTTTCACTTTCCATTTTCGACTTTCGATTTTCCACTTCATTTGCCTTTCACTTCCTTATTCCTTATTCTATATTCCTTATTCTCAATAATCATACTCCCTTCTATGCATATTCCAACGAATACCCAGTGAACCGATAACATTAGTTGGAACATTATTCGTTTTCCGCAGGTAGAGATTGGTTTCAATAAAGAAATTCTCTTTCCATTCGTACGCAACCCAAAGGTTGGCATTCACCCATTGTGTTTCAACGGCAGATCCGAAATAATTCCCCCTTTCCTGTGCACGGGTATCGTTATCGAGGAAAATATTATTGCCATAATTCTTACCGGCAGTATCCGATCCGCCCCACCATCCGGCAAGCCGGCCCTGCAGGTACCATTTTGGTGCAGGCTGATAGCGGGCAATGGCTACCAATTCGCGGATATTAGACATTAAGGGATGGGCCAGTGGTTGGTTATAATGCGTGTAATTTGCAACAGTGTCAAAATGCGAATAAGTGAATGGCCTTACAAGATTTGTTTCCAGTTGCAGGTCAAGGTTTTTCACCCCAAAAGCATCAATATATTTTGCGCCAAGCTGAAGGGCCCATTTATTGGCCCACCATCCATCACCGGCCTTCAACTCACTCAATACAAATTCATCAAATAATAATTGCCCGTAAAACTGGAAACGACGCGCTACATTGGCTTTGAAATCCAGGCCCACAAAAGCATTGTCGGCACTGCCGTTTTGTTGCTCCGCCGGACGCAGGAACATGATCGGATTAAGGTATGAGAATTCAAAATGGTTGACGCGGTCGAATACCACCCCCTCAAATAATCCCAGTGTAAGCCATTTAGGTGCGTTGAAGCTGATATGGTGGATAGCCATATACTTTTTGGGGAAAATACTATCTGTACTTCCGCGCTTATACTGTGCCGTTAGTTCAACAGTCTTACTCACATAATTCAGTCGCCATACCCTCAGGTTCAGGTTGAGGAAAAGGTAATTATTGGGATATTCACTCAGGAAAAGGCTGCGGTAACCATTTCCTATTGACTGCTTATCATACCCAAACTGGATATCCAGAAATTTGGCGGCATTTACCGTAAAGCTTCCCCGTGCATCGAAATAATCTACCCCGGTTGTTTTAAATGTTTTGTAGAAACCATTTCCCGGAACTGCGCGGTATTGATTGATCCTGTTCTGCACAAACTTTGGGGCCCGCTCCTGGTTATCTGTCAGGTAAGTCTGAAAGCCTATGCGTTTTGCAATTAATCCCCTCGCCACAATACCCCTGGTATTCAGGAAAAGCATTTCGTCGCTTTCATTATCTGCCATAGCCTGTAGTTGTAAAACCGGATTCACAGCAAGAAAGAAATCAGGATTATCCACTTCTATTAAATTCGCCGGTGTTTTATAAAAAGTATTCCAAAGTGGTTTCTTGCTGGCAAAAGCAGATTTATCCCCGCTAACCCATTCCAGGTTGTTCAGTTTGGACCGTTGTATATTATATTTATCAACTTTGCTGAGTTTTAAAGGTTCGGCGTCTTCCTCAAGCCGCTCTATGGCTTTAATCCACCATTTTCGGTTAAAGGGCTTAATAAAGGAAAAATTCAGCACAGTATCTTTTTGGGCCTTTATCTCAAGTCGTTCGAGTAAAATATTTTCCTTGGATCCTTGTTGAAAATAGGTAGACTGGGCGTTCACAGAAAAAGGAACAATAAAAAAAAGCAGTCTTAATGTGGTTTTTATAAATTGCATGCAGCTTTGTGACTTTAAATGTTAAATCAAGATATGCAAAAGTACCTTTTAAAAAATATACAGATCGTCAATGAGGGACAGATTTCTGTTGGTGATGTTTTACTAAGTGCTGGCCGGATTGAAAAAATTGCCCCGAAAATTGACAATATTCAAGGTGCACGTGAAATAAACGGGGAAAATAAATACCTATTGCCCGGTGCGATCGACGACCAGGTGCATTTTCGTGAACCTGGCCTGACCCATAAAGGTTCTATCTACACGGAAGCAAAGGCGGGTGTTGCAGGAGGAGTTACAAGCTTCATGGAGATGCCCAATACCAATCCACCGGCACTGACCCAGGCTTTACTGGAGGAAAAGTATACTATAGCTGCCAATACCTCACTCGCCAATTATTCGTTCTTTATGGGTACTTCCAATGACAATATGGAAGAAGCACTCAAAACAAATGATAAGAAAAAAGACATCTGCGGTATCAAGATCTTTATGGGTTCATCTACCGGTAACATGCTGGTGGATAATCACCTCTCACTGGACAGGTTATTTCGGGAGAGTGAAGTGCTGATTGCAACACATTGTGAGGTGGAGAAAATGATTCACGACAATTATAGCAGGTTAAAAAAAGTAAAAGAGATACTGGAACCTTCAGATCACCCCATCATCAGGAATGCTGAAGTTTGTTTTGAGTCTTCGCTGACGGCCATCCAGTTTGCGAAAAAGTATAACAGTCGCCTTCATATATTACATATCAGTACTGCCCGTGAATTGCAGTTATTTTCCAATATGCTTCCACTGGAAAAAAAGCGAATCACAGCTGAAGTATGTGTCCACCACTTGCACTTCACTGCCGATGATTATAAAACCCTCGGATACCAGATAAAATGTAACCCTGCCATCAAAGCAAGAGAAAACAGGGATGCTTTATGGGAAGCCCTTCTTGATAACCGTTTGGATATAATCGCTACAGATCATGCACCGCATGCATGGGAAGAAAAAACCGGGCCTTACGAAAAAGCCCACTCCGGATTGCCCCTGGTTCAACATAGTCTACCATTGATGTTGTATTATTACAAGCAGGGAAAGATCAGCCTGGAAAAGATCGTGGAAAAAATGAGCCATGCTGTGGCTACCTGTTTCCAGGTTTCAAACCGTGGGTATATTCGTGAAGGATATTATGCAGACCTGGTTATTGTTGATATGGAAAAACCAAATACTGTTTCGAAAGAAAATATCCTGTATAAATGCGGGTGGAGTCCTCTTGAAGGGTTTACATTCCCCGCCACCATCACACATACTTTTGTTAATGGTCATCTTGCATTTGAAAATGGCCGTTTTGATGAAAGTGAAAAAGGAATGCGTATGCAATTCTCCCGATAACACATCTCATTAAAAAGATTCAAGCAGAAAATGCAGATTGATGCAACGTCATATAATGATCTTTCCATCTTCCATACCGAAGAAGAATTCTCTGTTTTTCATAAACTCAATTTCACCAGAACTGCAGCGGGTAAAGAATGGCTGATCCGGTATTTCAGGGAACCATTCGACAAACTTGATCAAATACATTCAACGCAGCAGATACTGAAAGTAATCCATAGAAAAGTAACCGATTGGCCGGAAACAATCACCAATGGCACTTTATTGGTTATGGAAAAGTTTCTCGACTATAACCTCGACCCTTTGCCGGAAACGGCAGATAATATGAACAGCTATCTCTACAGGCTGTTGCATTCACCTGATTTTTCTCTTGCCAGGTATTCGCTTACCCACCTGCATGAATTTGTACTGGGATTCCAGAAGCTGGTGGTGATCCTGGATGAGCCCGATGCTCCAGCCAGATTGCAAACGCTTTTATCGCAGGCACGCATTCTCCTGCAGCATCCGCAACTGGATGAATTGGGAAAGCGTCCTTTAAAGAAACCTTTTACGGTAAGGGAGACCGTATATTATGGACGCTTCTTTCATGATAAATTTCGCAGCAGTGCCATACAACTGATCCAGATCTATAGCCAGTTTGATGCCTGGTACTCCATGGCAATGGCGGTGCATACATACAACCTGCATTTCCCTGAAATGGTGGAAGAACCAGATCCATTTATTGAAGCCAAAGGATTGTATCATATTTTATTGGCTAACCCGGTATCATATGATCTTGAGATGAGTCCGCGAACAAATTTTATTTTTCTCACCGGCGCAAATATGGCGGGAAAAAGCACCTTCATCAAATCGGTTGGACTTTCCGTTTTCCTTGCGCATATGGGTATGGGTGTACCGGCGGCATCAATGCGTCTAACACTTTTTGATGGGATATTGAGTAATATTAATGTCGTGGATAATATAGTTAAGGGAGAAAGTTATTTTTACAATGAGGTGCAGCGCATTAAAAATACCGTTCAAAAAATAAATGATAACCGCCGATGGCTGGTTTTAATTGATGAAATCTTCAAAGGCACGAACATACAGGATGCCATGAAATGCTCAACAACTGTGATAAAAGGGCTGATAAAAATTAACCGCGCACTTTTCATTCTTTCAACACATTTATACGAGATCGGGGAAGAATTGAAAGCTTATCCGAATATCTGTTTCAAATATTTTGAAACCCATATATCAGAAGATCAGCTTGAATTCAGTTACCAGTTAAAAGATGGCATCAGCAACGACCGCTTGGGTTATTTAATTTTGAAAAGAGAAAAGGTAGTTGAGCTTTTAGAAAATTTGTAATACTTCTTTGCGTCCATTGTGTCTTTGTAGTTATTGTATTTATTTTCGATTTTCCACTTTCAATTTTCGATTTTCTCAAGTTCCCCAGTTTTCCCGATCCAGGCTTCTGTATTGTATCGCTTCGGCTATATGTTCTGGTAATATTTGTTCGCACCCTCCCAGGTCAGCAATGGTCCTCGATACCCGAAGAATACGGTCATATGCCCTGGCAGAAAGGTTGAGTTTATCCATGGCCACTTTCAGTAATTGCCGGCATACGGGATCAAGAACGCAGATCTCTTTCAAAGATTTATTACTCATTTGTGCATTGGCATAAATACCCGGATCCTGCATAAAACGTATTGCCTGAATCTCCCTTGCTTTGATCACTCTTTGACGGATCATTTCGGAAGATTCACCCGGTAAAACCTGTGACAATTCAGTGAATGGCACCGGGGTTACTTCAACATGCAGGTCAATCCTATCCAATAAGGGGCCCGATACTTTATTCAGGTATTTCTGAACAACCCCGGCAAGGCAGGAACATTCCTTATCCGGATGGTTATAGTAACCGCATGGGCAAGGGTTCATGGAAGCTACAAGCATAAATGAGGCCGGAAAATCAACAGCAATACGTGCCCTGCTGATGGTTACCTTTCGTTCTTCCATGGGCTGCCGCATTACTTCCAACACCGTTCTTTTGAATTCAGGTAATTCATCGAGAAAGAGTACGCCATTATGAGAAAGAGATATTTCACCAGGTTGAGGGATGCCACCTCCGCCAACTAACGCCACATCGCTGATGGTATGATGAGGTGAGCGAAAAGGCCTTTTTGAAACAAGTGTGGCATGTTCAGGAAGTTTACCGGCCACACTGTGGATTTTAGTTGTTTCCAGTGCCTCCTGTAATGTTAAAGGAGGCAGAATGGTTGGCAGACGCTTTGCCAGCATTGTTTTGCCGGCACCAGGCGGGCCAATGAGGATCACATTGTGCCCGCCTGCCGCCGCTATTTCCAGGGCCCGTTTGATATTCTCCTGGCCCTTTACTTCAGCAAAATCTGTTTCAAAGTGATCTTGAGCAGCTAAAAATTCTTCCCGTACATTTACGGATATAGGTTGCAGTGATTGCTCACCTCCTTCAAAAAAATCAATCACTTCCTTAATATGACTAACGCCGTAAACATTCAGGTTGTTGACCATCCCGGCTTCACGTGCATTTGATATCGGAACTATGAGTCCTTTGAAAAGATCTTTTCGAGCTTGAATAGCAATAGGCAGGGCTCCTTTGATGGGCCTGACTGCACCTTCGAGGCTCAGTTCACCCATCAAAAGATAATCCTGCAGTTTTTCCCAGCACCTTATTTGTTCCGAAGCTCCTAACACACCCATTGCAATAGGCAAATCAAATGCCGTCCCACTCTTCTTCACATCAGCAGGTGCCAGGTTAACCACGATCTTCGTTCGTGGCATCTCATAGTTATTAGATTTGATCGCACTTTCCACCCGGTACATACTTTCCTTTACCGCACTGTCAGGCAACCCAACAATGAAATATTCCTTACCCTGGGCATCCCAGTTTACTTCTACCGTAATGGTCAACGCCTCCACCCCATGCACTGTACTACCGAATGTTTTTACGAACATGATGTGAAAGTACATTGCCGGAGAGGCGATTCAATGTTGAAAGCAACGGAAAAAGAAGAGAAAAAAACAGTCACCAGTAGCCAGTTGACAGTCGCTAAAAACAGCCGGAACAATAGTCAGGAGTCAGGAGTCATTAGTCGAGAGTCAACAGCCAAAGGCGGAATTAAGTAGTAGCTATTACGATTAAATTGAGATACAATTTAAGCTTGCTCACATGTCTTTGGCTGTTGACTCTCGACTAATGACTAAAGACTTGTATTTGGCTGTTGATTGGCGACTGGCGTAAGTTATTTACAAAAGTATTTAAACAAAGTCCTGCCGCTTTGAAAGGGCGTTCCACCGGCATCATCACCATCTGCGTACCATTCTGTAAGGTATCCGTCTGAAGAAAATTTGTACTTGCTGAAATTCATGGTATATACTTCATCGATTACTCCTGAATCATCATAAAGCGTAACAACATATTTTTTTACCAGGTTCCGGGATTTCTTACCCAGGTCGAGTCCCATTATATAAAGGGCGTTTTCAAAACCATCAGGCATTACCTGGATAAAGTTTTTTGCAGTCTGGCTGGCATCATATTCAAGTGTGACCGTCATCACTTTTTGAGTTACACCAGGCACAGCCACAACACCATCAATGGCAACCAGGTTCTGACCAGACCATACGAAAGAATACCGGAGAATTGGAAAAACGACACCCGTTATAAATATTTCTTTTTCTACCAGGTAACCGTTACCGTCATACTTGTACACATAAGATAAGGTATCCCCCGGTGTCCCCGAAAAGTCTGTAGTCTTGAATCCCTTTACCCGCTTATTGGCATCCGTAAGAAAATAATCTGATGGAGAAACCCTGATAGTATCTCCTTTATATTGGAAAGTTCCCTGAAATTGCATGGTGCCGCTGACACTATCATAGATTTCAACTTTTTCAGCGAGGCCTGATAAATTGAATTTGGTGAAATAAGAAAATAAGCCCTGGCCTGTAAGTGAATCAGCAGTTATTATCTGGTTAACAGTACAATTATTTCCCAGGGGGGGATCAACTGTATTTCCACCACCTCCGTTTTCCAAACTCTTTTCCTTAGCACAGGAAAACAGGACAAGAAATGCCGCCATGTAAAACCAATATTTTCTCATCATATTTTAATTGTGCTGGAAATTGTAATCAGGATATTTGTACTTCGTCATTTACAGTTGCGCTGGTTTCAACAGTTGAATGAAATCCTTCATCTGAAGTATTAAAAAAACGCTTCTGGAAAAGCAGGATAAATAGTACACCAAAAGAAATGGAAGCATCTGCGATATTAAAAACCGGACGAAAAAATTCAAAAGTTTCTCCGCCCCAAACAGGTACCCAGCCTGGAAACTTTGCATCAGTTATAATGGGAAAATAAAGCATATCCACCACCTTGCCATGCAGAAAACCGGCATATCCGCCGGAAAACCCTTTTTGGGAAGCTGATCGTGCTATATTCTGAACATATGGATCGCTGTTCTCAAACAGCAACCCATAAAACAAACTATCTATCAGGTTACCTATTGCACCAGCATAGATCAGTGTGGCACAAATGATAAATCCAATGTGATATTTTTTTCGGATGATATAGGCCAGGTAGAATGTACCAAAAATAACTGCCAGTAAACGAAACAATGTAAGGGCCATTTTACCCCATTCCCCACCCAGTTTCCAGCCATATGCCATTCCCTCATTTTCTATAAAATGCACCCGGAACCAGGAAAGTCCGGAGATAACCTCGTGTTCCTGTCCCAGGTAATAATGTGTTTTGATAAATATCTTCAGCGCCTGGTCGGCCAGCAGGATAAAAAAAGTTAACAGGAATACATGCTTTAATTTCACCAGATCAGATTTGAGGAGCAAATATAGGAAGAAAGCCCTTGTTTACATAGCCGGAACAGCTAAAACCACGCCAATGTTCCATCATACGGTGTAAATATGCCTGATATAACAAACCGGAAACCAATCAATTAATCCTCGAAATAAACCCTTTGGACACGCTGTGATATCCCTGTTAATATCTCATAAGGTATCGTACCTGCCCATTCTGCCAGTTTTGTTACCGGTAAATCCTGACCAAAAATGATTACTTCTTCACCCGCAAGAATCTCAGGATGTCCGGTGATATCTACCATAGTCATATCCATACAAACACTTCCGATAACCGGGAAAAAAATTCCCCTGATCAACACCCTACCTGCTCCATTACCCAAACTGCGCGGATATCCATCGGCATAACCAATACGAATGGTAGCAACCAGGGAATCCCGTATTAGTTTGCCTTTTCGGTTATACCCTACTGTTTGACCTGCTGCAACCTGCCTAACCTGGGCAACCGTTGTTTTAAGGCAGGAAACCTCTTTTAACTTCGAAACCCGGGAAAAAGAAGGATCCACACCATATAGACCAATTCCAAGTCGAACCATATCCAATTGTAATGAAGGATGCCGTAAGATTGCGGAAGAATTTGCCAGGTGCCTGGTAAAACCATACTGTAAAATATCTTGTAAGGTATTGCATGAATCCAGAAATATACTGGCCTGCTCCCTTGTAAACTCATCTTCAGCAGGATCTTCACTGGCAACGAGGTGACTGAAAACAGTTTGTACACGGAAAGATTTTGTATGCGTGAGAAACTCCCCCAGTGCAATTGTTTCTTCCGGAGCAAAGCCCAGCCGATGCATCCCGGTATCAAATTTAATATGAACGGGATAATCAGTGATACCTTCCGTTTGGAGAAAATGATCAAAACTTTGTGCAATGTCAAATGAAAATAATTCCGGTTGAAGGTCATAATTTGTTAATGCTGAAAAACTCCGTTCTTCTGCATTCATCACCATAATGGGCAACCGAATTCCGGCTTTACGCAAATCCACCCCCTCATCCGTATACGCCACGGCCAGG
>JAHEEX010000012.1:0-22803 GCA_024640465.1 Sphingobacteriales bacterium
CCCATATGAATGGAGGCGAGCTCACCATCAAATTTTCCAAGGGCACAGTGGGCAGTTTAAGTGGAAATGTGGAACTCCGTTTTGAATTCTGCGACAAAATTAAAATTGGCCTGGGTAATGAAGTAAGGGACCTGGATTTGAAGTCCAACTATTCGACTGTATACCTGGATGCTGTCAGTAACCTTTCTGCAAATTTTAATGTCCATACCAACTTCGGTGAATTCAAAAACAAAACCAGCTTTGCCATCAGTGAAGAAAAATCTGATGCTGAAAGGCATGGCCCAAAGTTTGACAAAGATTACTCCGGAAAAGCCGGATCGGGAAGCAATAAAGTAAATATCAGAACTGAATTCGGGGAAGTGATCCTGGGACATAATCTCCAGGTGGATTTTTCAGAGAAAAAAGATAACAAAAAGGAAAGCAAGGTGATTTGACAAAAAGTTTATGCGAAAACCTGAAAGATTATGTTCAATTTTAAAAACGCCGGAATGGAAATATTCCGGCGTTTTTTTATATTACCTTTCGCAACACATAAATGAACATGAAATACACAATCATATCTCTTACGGCTGCTTTTATATTCATTCTGTCAAACAATTTATCAGCCCAGGATCAAAAAGAAAAGAGAGTGGAAGACCAAATCAGGCAGTATTGGTTTGTGATGTTGCTGAAAGGCCCAAGCAGGAGCCAGGACTCAGCCACTGCAGCAAAGATTCAGGAAGGGCATATGGCAAATATCAACAGGCTATATTATGAAGGGAAAATCAAAGTAGCCGGACCATTTGGAGATAACGGAAACTGGTTGGGTATCTTCATTTTCGACTGCCCTACGAAAGAAGAAGTTGAAAAAGACCTTAAGACAGATCCGGCTATTTCTTCCGGCAGGTTGAGTTATGATATCCGACCCTGGTATACTTCGCCCATGGGTAGTTTTGCTCCCGGAAAACCCAAAAAATAAAATGCAGGGAAAGAAAGCGATTAGTCTTTCTTTCCTTGCTCCTTTGCTGTTTGTGCATTTTTTTTCGGCAGCCGGGCAGCTTCTTTCAGTTTTTCATGAATGATCCATTCAATCTGCCCATTGACACTACGGAATTCGTCAGCCGCCCATTTTTCAAGCGCTTTGTATATTTCCTCATCAATACGGAGGACAAAATTCTTTTTAACAGCCAAAATTCAAGGATTGGATTAATTATAAAGTGTTCCCGCATTCAAAACAGGTGTTGCACCCCTTTCGCCGCAAAGTACCACCATCAGGTTGCTCACCATCGCGGCTTTTCTTTCTTCATCCAGGTGAACAACACCTTTGGCAGACAATTGCTCCAGCGCCATTTCAACCATCCCTACGGCACCTTCCACGATTTTGGTTCTTGCCGCAACTATGGCTGAAGCCTGCTGGCGTTGCAACATGGCACCGGCAATTTCAGGTGAATATGCCAGGTGACTGATCCTCGCTTCCATTACATGAATTCCAGCCGGGGCAAGACGTTCATTTAATTCTGCTTCCAGCATCTGGTTAACTTTTTCACCACCATCACGTAAAGTGAGTGTTGTTTGTGAAACATGATCAGCATCCATATGATCATAAGGACATGTGTTGGCAAGATGACGTACTGCAGCTTCACTTTGGATCTTTACATATTGACTATAACCAGCTACTTCAAAAGCAGCCTTATATGTATCCTTTACCTGCCAAACGATCACCGCGGCAATTTCTATAGGGTTGCCCAATTTATCATTCACTTTCAACTTAGCACTTTCCAGGTTCTCCGCACGAAGAGAAAATTTTTGTTTGGTATATAAAGGATTCACAAACAGCAAACCATTTTCTTTCACCGTACCAACATATTTGCCAAAAAAAGTCAGCACCCGGGAATAATTAGGGGTAACCACAATAATACCCAGGAGTAAAAAGAATCCGGTAAGCAAGCTAAGAATGGCAATGGTAATGGACCTTGCGGTACCCGGCTCACCGGTTTGAGCGAAAAAATAACCTGCAACAATCAACAGGATGATACCCAATAACAAAGCAAAAAACCCTGACATAGGCTTTACGATCTTTTCCATAACACAAAATTTAATTTAATATCAATTTGATATCAAATATACATCATATTTTGAATTAATCAAATAAAAAAAGGAATAGATTATTCTATTCCTCGTCTCATATTTCTTTAGCTTAATTGTATTTGCCTTTTATTTTCGATTTTCGACTTTCAATTTTCGATTTCTTTATAAGCTCACTCCCCTTTTCCAGGGAATAAAATCATCCTGTCCTAATCTCACAGCGTTTACTATCTTTTCCCCACTTGCCACTTCAATAATATAATCCAGAATACGCCTTCCAGCCTCTTCAATAGTTTCTTTTCCCTCAATAATGGTCCCTGTATTGATATCAATAATATCTTTCATCCTTTCATACATGGCTGTATTACTGGAAATTTTTATGACCGGTGCAATGGGATTCCCGGTGGGTGTACCCAGGCCTGTTGTAAATAAAACGATATTGGCGCCGCTGCCTACTTCAGCAGTGGTAGACTCAACATCATTGCCAGGTGTACATAATAGTGAAAGCCCGGGCTTTGTAACCTGCTCAGTATAGTCAAGCACGTCTACTACAGGGGATGTGCCCCCTTTCTTTGCAGCCCCTGCAGATTTAATAGCATCTGTAATTAACCCGTCCTTGATATTGCCAGGGGAAGGATTCATATCAAATCCGCTTCCAACAGCCCTGGCCCTTTCGTTATAGGTAGTCATTAGAAAAGTAAATCGATTAGCCGTTTCCGTTATAGTGCACCGGTCGCTCAATTCCTGCTCCACCCCGCAGAGTTCCGGAAACTCAGACAGGATAACCGAACCGCCCAATGCCACGATAAGGTCAGAAGTATATCCTATAGCCGGGTTTGCGGAAATACCGCTGAACCCATCGCTGCCGCCACATTCCAGGCCAATACATAATTTACTCAATGGAGCGGGTGCACGCCTGCATTCATTTGCCTGCATCAAACCTGCAAAAGTTTGCCTGATGGCCAATGCCATCAAATCAGTTTCCATACCTACTTTCTGCTGCTCCAGGATAAATAATGGCTTATTGAACGCAGGGCTGATTCGGTGGATTGCATCTTCCAGCATAGCCACTTGCGCATGCTGACAACCCAGGCTAAGTATGGTAGCCCCGGCTACATTGGGATGCACTATATATCCGGCAAGCAATGCACATAAGGCTTCTGCATCCTGGCGTGTACCTCCGCAACCACCATCATGCTGCAAAAATTTAATCCCATCCACATGCTGAAACAATCGTTCCGGTACTGTAGAATGTATTCCTTTTTCCAGGTCGGCATTCAGGATTTCTTCCACTGTCTTTCCGGCCTTGTAAAGGGCTATCAGTTGATCCGCTTCCTGCCTGTAAGAATCCTTTGTGCCATATCCCAGGTTTTTTACCAGGGCATCCTCCAATACAGACAGGTTCCTGTTTTCACAGAAAACCATGGGAACAACCAGCCAGTAATTGGCCGTACCCACTTTGCCATCTGCCCTGTGATATCCCATGAAATGTTGCCGATCCCAGTTTGAAACATCCGGAGGGTTCCAGTTGATATTTCGCTTATCCTTTACCGTGAAATTACCCGAGGCATGTTTCACATTTTCAGTGGTCATTAACCCTCCCCTGGGAATTGAGCCGGTTGCTTTCCCAACCAGTACACCGTACATGATCACCTCATCTCCCCCTTTCATGTCGTTCAGGAAAAACTTGTGTTTGGCAGGTATATCCATCGCCAGCATGAAACTGCCGTCATCTGTGTCAAGCCTTGCACCCTTTTGCAGGTCTACAAGCGCTACCATCACATTATCATCCGGATGAACTTTTAAGAAAGTATGTTTCATGTATTATTTAATTGTTCGTGAGCAAAATAATCTCAGGTAAAATAAATGATGTTAGCCCGGGCATCAGTTTGATACAAAAACCTGGAACATTTTCATTTCACATGTATCTTCTCTTTTATCGAATGCAACTTTGAATTGATCTTTATAAATCTACGTTTAATGAATATATCCGGGCAATAAATTTCCAGGTAATTAAAGGAAACGAATCTGAGAATGCAATAAGCATATTACAGTAGATAATAAAGATAAATAAGACTTAGTAATTCAATTTCAGGTTATTCAGGATCAGCGTACTGTTTGTGCCGCCTTCAAACTGTGCGCCATAAGCGCTTGAAGCCGCCACAAAACTTATATGGGTTACTTTATCACCGGTATTTCCAAAAAGATTATTTACAGGATACATATAAACCGGGGATCCTGATGGAAGTGGGCCATATGTCAGCGGTATGGTAATTTCTTTAAACTGTGTAATTGATTCTGTACTCCTGAACCAACCAGTTGCTATCCTTTTCACGTCTGCAGTTTCCCTGTTTTCCAGTAATAAATAAATATCACAGGAATCGTTTTTTGTTAACACCTGCCCGCTTCCGTTTCTATATGGGGTGCCCGGACTGTAGGTATAAGAAATCGTAAAACTCTTTGGCTTTGCAGTAAATGGTACACCGAATTTTGTTGAGTTCAACGGGTTTGAAATATCCAGCACAAATTTCCCGGTAAATATAGATCCTGCCGCCATGCGTTGCCCTCCAATCTGCCCTAAAGTCCCCAGGTCGCGGGTTAACATTTGTGCACCCAGGTCGCTTCCGGAAATATTGAAAGGCGTTACATTGGCAGCTCCAATGGTTACAACGCCTGCATTTCCGGTTGCCCAAATAGTTGACGAATTCTTTCCAGGCTCCTGGTAATTTTTTCCATCAGGTGTATACCAGTCGTCAAATCCGGTATTCTCAAGCTGGGGCGTTTCGCTCTCTTTTGAAACAATGACTTTATAAACAGCGGTTGTTCCGTTTTCAGCGGTTACGGTATAGGAAACCGGCTTTGAAAAATCCTGGATTACTTTTTGACCCGGACTAAAGGTTGCGTAAGAGCTTACTTTAACTGAATCGGCATACAATGTTGCAAGATCCACACCAGACGAAACAGTTGTTCTGATAATCAGGCTATCGTTATCTATGATGGCATTACTTGCCTGTTGCGGAACTGAGAAATAAAGGATTTGCTTAAAATCCGACTTCCCGAAAAAGTCTTCTTTTACACAACCATAAGAAGCCAATAATAAAGATGCCAGAATGATATTTTTATTTTTCATGTTGTTGACCCATTCAGAAATAAACGCAAAAGCCGAGCGATAACTGGAGCAAACTGATTTTAAGATCCAGGTCGTTGGAAACAACTTTAGTATCTGGCTGACCGGTTGTCGTAATTTTTTCTACGGAAGAACTCAATCCGAATGCCCCCACATTTACTTCAAACCCAAAATTCTCTACAATAAATGCCAGCAATCCGGGCCTCATTTCAATTCCATAAGAATACTTCGTATTATAGGTACGGGTAAGCTGTCCATTGGACACAGATTCTTTTATTTCTGTTCCATAACCAAACTGAAGTTCCGTGGGAATAATTATATAAAATTTGTTGCTTTTCCCGATTGGGAGAAAATTCTTTACAAATGGCCTGATATTAAAATTGCGTGCATACGTTTTATTATCAATGATAGATCCGTCTGTACCCTTTTGGGTATTATAATTTTTCGAATACCCATACATAAAACCCACCCCTACCCCCAGGTTTTTTTTGATAATATATCCGGGATCAAGTCTTACCTGAAGGTTAGATCTTTTCTGGTCGATATAATAGTTCAATAATTGTTGCTCATTTTCAGCATCCCTTGCAGACATAGAAAATGACAGGGTCGTAAAAAACATTCCTTTTTTGATCTCCACTCCATCAGGATATTTACTATTCTTCTTTTGAGCATGCAAAGTATTACCCAGGAGGAGAAGTAAAATAAATAAAGCAGTAATCCTTACAATCAGGATATTATACGTTTTGATTGTTATTTTCATTTAAGCATGATTTTTTCCTTAAAGATGCTTTGCATAAAACTGGACAAAAGGGTAAAATCTCATGCAATCTAAATAATCATTTGAATATGATTACCACATCGAAAAAGGGCTCTTATTCGGGATTAATTCTTAGCAACACCTGTTTCATCGTTTCTTAGTGGTTAATTTGATTAAAAGAATAAGCCCGCCTTCGCTAAAACTTACGCTTGCGTAGAAGCTTCAACGTAGGCGCACGGCGTTGGCACGGCGGTGAAGGCTGAATTTAGTGGTGGACGGTGTCCGCCGTAGCCCGCTATTTTTTTTGCTCTTAAATAATAGAATAAGCCCGCCTTCGCTAAAGCTTCGGCGGGCGAAGGTGGAGCTGGCGGGATTAATAAAATTGATCCGGGTGGGGGCGTCTAACAAACCCTCTTGCCTGGCGTTTTGCAAACGCCAACGGCTGAACTGCTCAAAAAAATTCAAGCTTTCGCTTGATTTTTTTTCGCTGTTCAGCCGTTAACCTGCAAGAGGGTTTGTGGAGCTGGTGGGATTCGAACCCACGTCCAAACATATTCCCCATACGCTTTCTACATGCTTATTTCGGCATTGATTGTCGGAAGAAAACAGGAACCGGACGAACCAATCTTCTCCTTAGCTGGATAGCCTTTGGTAACCGTCACAGCCTTCGGTTACCGCATTCCGATTTCTTTTTGAGTCGGCGGCGGAACTTGGTATCAGACAAACCCGTTCAGGCGGCCCTAATGACTGCTAAATCACTGATTAGGCAGCCATGGCATACTGTGTATTGCCATTTGTGTTTCGGGTAAAGAGATTTAAGTGCGGGATACCCATCGCACTGCATGCTTACGTACAAAGATCTACGCTGTCAAAACCGGTCAGCCCCGGGTATACCCATTTACATAGTAAAGGATATTCCAAATACAAAAATACCAATTTCCCGGCTAATAACCCATATAAAAACAGCTGGTTTAAAGCGCCATGAAATGGCTTCCAGGGTCTTCAGGTGAGTATATCGGTTAGGTTTGATAAGAAATTTTTCAGATTCATTTAACATTTCTATAATTTCGCTCCTATATCAAAGATCACGTTATGAAAAAATTATCATGTGCATTAGTAATAATGCTGGCCTCTCTGACACAAGTTTCGGCCCAGGATTATGGCAATACTTCCTACCTGGGTATCAAAGCTGGTGTTAATATCTCTACGTTAAACCTTACCGACAATGTTCCTGATGGCTGGTCAAATGGCTGGCTGGTTAGTCCTGTAGGTGGTTTTTTTGGAAACCTGCCTGTTGCTAAAAGGCTTTCTTTCCAACTTGAAGCCCTTTATGGCGGATGGGGTGGTGTAATTAAAAAAGGTAACAGCCTTGCAGAAACTGAACAAAGGACCTATTATGCATCCATTCCCGTGATGCTGAAATTCCATCCTTCAGAAAAATTTAAAATCCTTCTGGGTGGAGAATGGGATATCATGATGAGCGCTAAAGCAACTGACAAAACCACAGGTGCTGAAGTAAAAAACAAAGACAATTTAAGGGGTGACGATTTTGGCCTGACCGGCGGATTAGAATTCTGGCCCGCTTACAATTGGGTAATTGGAGCCCGTTATATTTATGGACTTACAGAGGTTACCAAATTTAATCCTCAAAGCCAAAACCAATCTGTACAGGTTACACTGGGATACCGCTTTGGGAAAAAAGCCGTTCCAGTTGTAGCAGCTCCTGTACCGGTTGTTGTTGATACAGATGGTGATGGTATCGCTGATCCGGCTGATAAATGTCCTACAGTTCCCGGCGTTGCTAAATATGATGGTTGCCCTGTACCTGATACAGATAAAGATGGTATTAATGACGATAATGATAAGTGCCCAACCGTTCCTGGTTTAGCTAAATACAATGGATGCCCAATCCCTGATACAGATGGTGATGGCATCAATGATGAAGAAGATAAATGTCCTACAGTTGCAGGTTTAGCCCGTTATCAGGGTTGCCCTATTCCGGATACTGATGGTGATGGTGTAAATGATGAAGAAGATCGTTGCCCTGATGTTCCTGGTGTAGTTGAAAATAAGGGTTGTCCTAAGATCGATTTCCAGGCAAGCGATGTTACCTTCCAAAGTGGTAAATCCGTTTTACTGCCTGCTGGTAAAAAAGAACTTGATGTTCTGGCAGAATTGCTGAAGAAGAATCCTAATGTTAAAGTTAGCCTTGAAGGTCATACAGATAACACAGGTACAGATAAAGTAAACGATCCGCTTTCGGCCAAACGTGCTGAAGCCGCAAAAACTTACCTGGTATCTAAAGGTATTGAAGCAGACCGCATGGAAACTGCAGGGTTCGGTTCTAAAGTTCCTGTAGCTGATAACAAAACAGCAGAAGGAAAGAAACTGAACAGGCGTGTAGAAGTTAAAATACTCTAATTCAATTGGGTTATAAAGTAAAGGCTGCCTTATGTAAGGCAGCCTTTTTTATTACCATGATAATTATACCGCTAAGAAATATGGACGCAAAGAATAATCGGAAAAAGAAACCTACTCGCAATGTTGGTTCGTAAAGACACGAACCATGGCGCCAAAAAAACTACGAAATTAAATTGTAAACATAGGAGCAATAATAAACGCCAGCAATAATTCATTCCGTTTTTGGCTGTTGACTCACGACTCCCGACTAACGACTACTGCATTCGGCTGTTTACTTTCGATTTTCTACTTTCGATTTTCCACTTTCGATTTCCGACTTCCCATTTCCTACCTGCTCCTTCCCCATCCAAACCAATCATTTCCGTTAGCGTAGATCAATAATCCAAATAATATAACCATACCAACTATCTGCGCGTATTCCAGGAATTTCTCACTCGGCTTCCTGCCGGTGATCATTTCATATAAAGTAAAGATAACATGACCCCCATCCAGGGCAGGAATGGGCAGAAGGTTCATGAAAGCGAGTACAATCGAGAAGAATGCGGTAATATTCCAGAAAACTTCCCAGTTCCATTCATATTTAGGGAAGATAGAGCCCATCGATTTAAATCCACCAATTCCTTTATATGCACCTGTAGATGGATTCAGAATTTTTTTAAACTGGGCAATATAAAAATTCAATTTCTCAATGGCTTTCTTAACACCAGCGGGAAATGATGCGAAAAAACCATACTCCTTTTTTTCAAACTCATACACCTTCATTTGCTTCAGGTCGTCCATACCGGGAATCATGGGAAAAAATCCAATGGCCCCGTTTTTACCAAGTATTGTAGTAAGGGATATTTCTTTTTTATCACGTATCACTTTCAATTGAACAGTATCACCTTCCATTTGTGAAACCAATGGCTTGATCTGATCAAAATATTTAATTTCCGTATTGTTTATTCCAATGATCCTGTCTTTCTCTTTCAGACCTGCCTGCTTTGCTCCGGTACTATCACTTACTTCTGCTACGAGGGCTGGCACACGGGGAAGCACAAGCGCAGTTCTTTTTCCTTTCTCTACAATTTTTTCAATGAAGTTGACCGGAATGGTAATATTCTGTTGCTGTCCATTTCGTTCCAGGGTAATCTTTTCACCCAATAAAAGTTCCGCATTAAGGTCTTCGAAATAGGCCACTGGCTTATCGTTTACTGCAAGTATCTTATCGCCATTTTGCAACCCAAGTTCATTGGCTACGCTATCCACGCACCAGATTCCATCTTTCATTTGCGCAATGGGCAATTTTGTTTCCCCCCAGGTAAAGAGGATCATGGCATAGATAAAAAATGCGAGCAACACATTCACCGTTACACCACCAATCATAATGATTAGTCGCTGCCAGGCTGGCTTGCTTCTGAATTCCCAGCTCTCCGCAGGTTTATTCAATTGTTCTTTATCCATACTCTCATCCACCATTCCGGAAATTTTTACATACCCGCCGAGTGGCAACCAACCAACACCATATTCCGTTTCACCGATTTTCTTTTTGAACAGGGAAAACCAGGGATCGAAAAAAAGATAGAATTTTTCGACCCTGCACTTAAAAATCTTGGCTGGGATAAAATGTCCCAGTTCATGTAACACCACAAGGATCGAAAGGGAAAGAATCAATTGCCCTGCCTGGAGACCAACAGCCTGCCAGTTTATTGCCAATAATACATTCATCATATTCATGCGCGTCTATCTGTAATTTAAAAAGGGGAAATAATTTTTTTGAACCGGGGCCTTATAAGTTTAAGAGGGAAGCGGCAAAATTACGTGCCTCAGCATCGCTTTCAAAATATTCTTCCAATGTGGGCTTTGCGATAAAAGGTATTTTTTGCATGGTACGTTCAATCACCTCGGTCATGTCTAAAAAACCTATCCTGTTACGCAGGAATCCAAATACAGAAATTTCATTTGCTGCGTTAAGCACGGCTGGCAGGTTACCACCCTTATACAAAGCCTCCATGGCAATGCCCAGGTTCCGGAAGGTTTTGATATCTGGTGGCTCAAATGATAATTGGGCCGATTTAGAAAAATCAAAACGCGGAAAGGCGTTTGGTATTCTTTGTGGAAATGCCATGGCATACTGAATGGGCAATTTCATATCCGGAAGGCCCATCTGCGCCTTAAGGCTTCCGTCTTCAAACTGAACCATACTATGGATAATACTTTGCGGATGTATCACCACCTGAATCTGTTCAGGTTTTAAATTAAATAACCACTTGGCCTCGATCATTTCCAGGCCTTTATTCATTAAGGTTGCAGAGTCAATGGAAATTTTTGCCCCCATATTCCAGTTGGGATGCTGCAGGGCGTGCTCCCTTTTTACATTAACCAGGTAGTTGGGTTTCTTGCCAAGGAATGGGCCGCCTGAAGCAGTAAGTACAATTTTCTCAATCCGGTTCCTCGTTTCACCAACGAGACATTGAAAAATGGCGGAGTGCTCAGAATCAACCGGAATAACTGGTGTTCTTTTTTCCACAGCGCGTTGCATTACAATATCACCTGCCACCACCAGGGTTTCTTTATTGGCAAGCGCAATAGACCTGCCGTTCTCGATCGCTTTTAATGTTGGTTTCAATCCGGCAAAGCCTACAATGGCCGCCAGCATCATATCATATTTATCAAGTGCAGCTGCATCTTCCAGCGCCTGTTCACCAGCCATCACTTGTATACCAGCAGAACTCAATGCCTGCCTGGTTGCATTGTATTTTGTTTCGTCTACAATAACAACAGCATATGGCCTGAATTTCAAGGCCTGCTCTATTAACAGCTGGTGATTGGAATGTGCTGTAAGTATGGTTACAACAAACTTATCTGAATTGGCTTCTATAACATCCAGCGCCTGGGTTCCGATGGAACCGGTAGAACCGAATATGGCAATTCTTTTTCTATGTTCACCGGCCCCCACCTGGTTTCCGGAGGGTTTTTGTTGAATGGCTGGATTCATTGGTTAAAAATACGTTCTTTAGTCCAGAACAGCATAAGGCTTAAGCGCTTCTGCCAGGTTTCTGTCGTTACTAAGCCTGGGGACTTTATTTTGTCCACCCAGTTTTCCTATTGATTTCATATAACTGATAAAAGCA
Organism: Sphingobacteriales bacterium; assembly: GCA_024640465.1. Taxonomy (GTDB): domain Bacteria; phylum Bacteroidota; class Bacteroidia; order Chitinophagales; family Chitinophagaceae; genus Pollutibacter. Next base: position 11,483 of record JAHEEX010000012.1, read on the forward strand.
TTTTTCCTGAGGGGCCTGATTACAAGCGGATCCAGGATATTACCCCTTATCAGGTCATCATAATAAATGTTTTTATCCCTCAGGTTATTGTTCACCTGGAGCGCAAATGCTGATAAGTTTTCCGGTTCACGCTCAAATTCTACAAACCATTCATGATAAGATTTACCATCCCCGGATTGAATCATAGGGGCAACGGTAAATTCCACTATCCCTAATTGAGCCTCGCGGGCCGCTTTCATCAGGCTGTATTCCACTTCTTCCCCTATTACATGTTCCCCAAAAGCTGAAATAAAATGTTTGATCCTGCCTGTAACCACCAATCTGTATGGGTTAGTAGAAACAAAACGAACCGTATCGCCGAGGTTATATCCCCAAAGGCCGGCATTATTGTTTATGATCATCGCATAGTTCTCTCCCACTTTTACATCTTTAAGGCTTATTCGGGCAGGTTTTTCATTAAATATCTCCTGGGAGGGAATAAACTCGAAAAATATACCGGAATCGGTATTTAGCAACAGCCCTTCCTCTTTTCGGGTATCCTGGAATGCAAAAAAGCCTTCTGAAGCGGGAAAAGTTTCAATGGTATCCACTTCTTTTCCAATGCTTGCCATTAATTTAGCCTTGTAAGGATCAAAATTCACCCCGCCATGAACCAAAACAGTAAAGTTGGGGAAAATATCTTTTACCGGTTTACCGCTTTTTGCAATTAGCCGGTCAAAGTACATCTGCATCCATGGAGGTATGCCGCTAATCAGGGTCATATCCTTATTAATGGTCTCTTCAATGATCTTGTCCAGCTTGGTCTCCCAATCCTCAATACAATTGGTTTCATAGGATGGAAGCTGATTGGTACGCAGGTAACTGGGAATATGGTGATTTACAATTCCGCTTAGTCGCCCCGTAGGGATGCCCCCAATCCGCTCCAGTTCAGGTGACCCCGATAAAAAGATCATTTTCCCATTCGTAAAGAGATGGTTACCGGATTCTGCGATATAACATAGCAGGGCGTTTCGGGCCGAATTTATATGGTTTGGAATAGATTCCTTGGTAATGGGTATATACTTTACCCCGCTGGTTGTACCGGAGGTTTTGGCGAAATAGATAGGCTGCCCCTTCCATAATACGTTATGTCGGCCCTCCTTGATCTTATCGACCCATGGCTTCATTTTTTCATAGTCCTGCAAGGGTACGGCCTGCTTGAAGCCCTGGTAGTCTTCAATATCCTTAAAATGATGTTCCAGGCCGAATTCTGTAATTTTGCCTGTTTTCAGGAGTTCTTTGAGCACTTTTTTCTGGTCCTCCAGGGCAGTACCCATACCCTTTTGTGTCTGCTTATAGATATAGCTTGCAAAAGGACGGGCCAGAAATGATTTGATCTTCATGGAAATATGGCAAACGGTTAAATGCAAAGATAATTTTGGCAAGCCAAACAAAAGTTACCATTCTTATAACTTTTTTTCCCCCGGAACTTTGGCGTAAGCTATTTTCCCCTTACCTTTGCACTCCTAAATTTTGGCTCATTATGTTTGCAGTTGTAAAAATATCCGGTCAGCAATTCAAGGTTCAGGAAGGCCAGAACCTCTATGTTCCCCATATCGAAGGCAAGGCCGGAGATAAAGTGGAGTTTCCTGATGTCCTGCTGGTAGATAATGCCGGTAACCTGACCATTGGATCAGACATCAAAGTAAAAGTAAACGCAGAAATCATCGGAGATATCCAGGGTGATAAAGTAATTGCGTTTAAAATGAAAAGAAGAAAAGGTTTCCGTAAAAAAATCGGACACCGTACTGTTTACACGCAAATCAAGATCGGAAAGATCGCTTAATGAATCAATCATTATCGAAGCATTTTAAATTCTATTGATATGGCTCACAAAAAAGGTGAAGGTAGTGTTAAGAACGGTCGTGATTCACACAGCAAAAGACTGGGTGTAAAAATCTACGGCGGTCAGCCCGCAATTGCAGGTAACATTATTATCAGGCAACGTGGTACAGTTTACCATCCTGGAAAAAATGTTGGTGTTGGAAAAGATTTTACACTGTTCGCATTAACAGATGGTGTGGTTGAATTTAGAAAAACAAAAGGTGATAAAACCTTCGTTTCTGTTTCTTCTGTAGAAGCCGCTGGTTAGTAAAAAAAAGGCAGAAAAAAAATTTTTTTTGCAAAAAAGGAAAAGTGTTTATACTTTTACCCTGTTATTATTACTAAACCATTAAATTCCAAACACATGGCAACTGCAAAAAAAGCCGTTAAAAAGGCTGTAGCAAAGAAAGCTGTTAAAAAAGCGGCTGTAAAAAAAGCTGTTAAAAAAGCTGTAGTAAAAAAAGCTGTTAAAAAAGCTGTTAAGAAAGCTGTAGTTAAAAAAGCAGTAAAAAAAGCTGTTAAAAAAGCTGTAGTTAAAAAAGCAGTAAAGAAAGCTGTTGCAAAGAAGTAGTCTAACGACTTTTCTAACAACAAAAATACAAGCCCCGCTTTTGCGGGGCTTTTTTTGTCCCCATAATCCCCTATAACCCGCTCCCATGGCCATTCTTCAGACGTAACGCCCTTTTTTAAATCAAAGCAAACCGGGTATAAAAAAACAGGTTGATTTTTGATGTTCCGCATATATCTTAACTTGTTTTATAATTGCCATTGAACAGTAAAGAAAACATTTTTTTATGCCAGACAATTATAGCATAGCCGATCAATTTTCCCTTCTGTCAAAACTGATGGACATACATGGAGAGAATTCTTTTCGCGCAAAATCATATTCCATTGCCGCATATTCGATAGAACAATTACCTGTTCAACTTGCTGAAACACCCAAAGAAAAAATAGCCGGTCTTAAAGGTATTGGGGACTCTACTGCTAAAAAAATCATCGAAATTCTTGATACCGGCAAGATGGGCGCACTGGAAGAAATTATTTTGAAGACCCCTCCCGGCGTTTTGGAAATGTTGCAAATCAAAGGACTTGGGCCAAAAAAAATTGCCACTATTTGGAAAGAAATGGAGATTGAAAGTATAGGTGAGCTGCTGTATGCCTGCCAGGAAAACCGATTGCTTTTGTATAAAGGATTTGGCGCAAAGACCCAGCAAAATGTAATGGACACCATTGAATTTTACCTCCGCCACCAGGGTCATTTCCTTTACGCCGAAATATGCGCATATGCGGAAACGATGGATGATCTCCTAAAAAAAACATGGCCGGATGAAAAGATCTCTATAACGGGTTCCTTCAGGCGACGATCACTTGTTGTTGAAAAAATAGAATGGGTTACAACAATAGATCCGGTAAAACTCAAAACGTTTTTTACAGAACATTCATATGCCATTCTAAGTGAGAATGAAAATTTCCTGCAATGCAAGGGACCGGAAAATATTCTACTTGAGTTTTATTTTACGGATATCATACAGTTTTATAAACTTCTTTTTAACAGTACGGGCTCACCTGAATTTATGGAAAAGTGGACTATTGAAATGGGTGAAAATGCAAGTTCAGTAATATCAGAAGAGGATCTTTTTATGACTGCCGGTATCCATTTCATTCCACCCTGGAGGAGGGAAAAAGCAGAAATAATCGATCTGGCACGGAAAGCCCCCCTCCCCGTCCCTATCGTCGATGCTGATATAAAAGGGATCATCCATAGCCACAGCAACTGGAGCGATGGCAGTCATACACTGGAGGAAATGGCCAGGGTATGCATAGAAAGGGGGTTGGAATACCTGGTGATCAGCGACCACAGTAAATCAGCCTTTTATGCCAGCGGCCTGTCTGAAGACCGGATAATCGAGCAACACAAACTCATAGATGAACTTAACGACCGGCTTCGGCCCTTCAGGATCTTTAAAAGTATTGAATGCGATATTCTAAACGACGGATCTTTGGACTATTCAGACCGGATCCTGTCAACATACGACCTGGTTATTGCTTCCATACATTCCAACCTAAAAATGACATCGGAAAAAGCCATGGCCAGGCTGATGAAGGCAATACAAAACCCTTACACCACCATTCTTGGCCATATGACCGGTCGTTTATTGCTCAGTCGACCTGGTTACCCGGTTGACCATGCTGCAATCATTGATGCCTGTAAGGAAAACCAGGTAGTCATCGAAATAAATGCACACCCAAGAAGGCTGGATATCGACTGGCAATGGGTTCCACTGGCAATGGAAAAAGGTGTTTTACTTTCCATTAACCCGGACGCGCATGCTACAGAAGGATACCACGATATTCATTGGGGTATCCTGGCGGCCCAAAAAGGGGGGCTGACAAAAGAAAAAAACCTCAGCAGTTTTTCCCGGGCAGACCTGGAAAAATACCTGGATCAAAGAAAGCAGGTGAAAAAGCTTTAAGCGTTATCGGTCATGATCAGGGGAAAAGTAATAAAGAAGGTTGTTCCTTTTCCCTCGATTGTTTCAAACCATATATCTCCCTGCGCTTGTTCCACAATGCCCTTAGACATGGCTAAACCAAGGCCGGTTCCTGAAGTCTTGGTAGTAAAGTTTGGCGTAAATATTTTAGAACGCATGTCGGCAGGGATTCCACCGCCATTATCCTGGATACTGATTCGAATGGTAGATTCCGTTATTTCTTCATTTATTTCAATAACGCCCTTACGGGTATCAGGAATGGCCTCAATGGCATTTTGAAGCAAATTGGTAAAAAGCCTGTTCAACTGCGTTTTGTCTGCAAAAATATGGATGAGCCGATCCAGTGGTTTCCAATTGATTTCAATGTTTTCATGCATACTGTGTAAAGACACGAGCGAGTTCAATAATTCATGCAGGTCAACATCTTCATTCCGGGTATTACCAATATTGGCAAACTGAGAAAATTCTGCCGCAATTTTGGAAAGGTGTTCAATTTGTTCAATTAAAGTACTGGCAACACTCGAAGAAAGTTCTTTTACATTGGGGGCATTATTATCAATAGCTTTTTGCAGGTATTGAATACTCAACTTCATAGGCGTTAACGGGTTCTTGATCTCGTGTGCAACCTGCCTGGCCATTTCCCGCCATGCACCCTCCCGCTCTGTTTTAGCCAATGCCAAGGCACTATCATCCAACTTTTTCACCATCTTATTATATTCCATTACCAGTCCGCCAATTTCATCCCTCCTGCCCCAGGTAATTTCCTGGTTATGTTTTCCCAGGTTTACTTCCTGCATTTTCTGACCTATCCAGGTAAACGACTGAGTGATCCGATTCGTTATAAATACCGCGATCACACCCGCCATCAGGAAAATAAAAGCATTCAGGTTGATGATGGCAACAAGGAAGTTGGAGATTTCCTGTTTAAGCTCCATTGTAGATGCGAAATATGGTATATTAATATATGCCCTGATCTCCGGATCCTTACTGTTGAATGGTGTGTAAATACTCAGGTATTTCAGCTGCCCGTATTTTTCATCCTGAACATACTGGCTTTTACGAAGGTGTTTCATGTGATAGTAAGCCCGTGGTTCCATCAGCCTGCTGAGAATACCTTTGTTATATACAAATGGCTGGGATGAATACCGGAGTGTACCTTCCCCATCATACAGGTTAATATCAGCATTATGTATCTCTGATATTTCCGTGATCGCATCCTGCATATTTTCCAAATGGCTGGAATCATACATATTGAGCACATTATCCTTCAGTGATTCATTTGCCAGTTTTTCGCGCAGTTCATCAGACATAACCTGGATCGTTCTGCTAAGCCTGTCTTTATTGTTTTTATTATACCGCTGAATAAAAAAGATGATGGTAGCAGCCCCGATTACAATGAAGGAAAAAATACTGATAAAAATGATTGTACTGTAAATCTGGTTTTTAATGCTCATTTGCCAGAGATCACGCAAAATACTCCATTGAAAACCTGACTTAATGATCAGGCTGGCTAACTGAAAAAGAGCCACCATAAATAAGGAAGCACAGAAAAGATATGCGAAGAGTGTAATAGCCTCCAGCATAAAATTACTCTTTCGCGTAATGATCACCACTTTATCAGCCCCGGGCTTGTACCATAAAACTTCATACCCATCCTTTACTTCATTATGATATTCCTCAATCGGGATCTCTTTTTTTTCCAGGTTAATCGGAAATGGATAATCGTTTTTATTATATTTTAATTCAAGGCTGTCGTAAACCGCATAAGCATATGATGGCCATCGTTCAAAAGAAAGATCATTAGATTGCTTTATTAATTCTGGATAGAGCGCTTCGCTTTTATATCTCCGGGGGTTGGATAGCATGAAAAATTGTGCAATCACGAGGCCTGAAGTATCCCGTACATACTTGCGGAAGATATAACTGAAATTAGTGAAGTCTGTTTCATAGTATCGCAGATCCACCACACCTGTCTTTTTCCCCTGCATGGTGAAAATGGTATTCAATGTATCATACGTGAGCTTATCAGAGGTGGATAAAGGGTTTCCCTCTGCATCAAACATAAACAATCGGGTATCGAATTTATTTACATAACCCTGAAAGTTATCATTAATGATACTGTCTTTCAATAGGGCACTTTGATAAAAATCACTGAAGCGCGGCAGGTTATCGCGCAGGAAATCATTGTTGAGGCTTTGAGTGGCGATACTGATCAGGAAATCACTTGAAGGATTAGCCTGTTCTGCAAGCTTTACTGCGGCAGACTTGCGAATCTCCAGTTCACGCTTCCTGTTTTCTGTAAAGATGATTATGGTAATGGAAGAAGAGAAAAATACCAGCCAGAAAACTGTTGCGCTTCCCGATATCCTTCTTTCGCCCTTATTTCCAGACCAACTGACCAATGAAAAATAAATGACCAGCCAGGATAAAAGCCCCAGGTCGAAACTGATCATTTGCCTGTTGATGCTGAATGTCAGGAATAACAGTCCCAGAAAAGAAATCAACAGCACTTTTATCAGGAAATTTGAAGGAAGTAACTCATCCAGAAACTGAAACAAAATATGGCTGAAAATAAAATAGCCCATGGAAACGCAGCTCAATACAATGAAACCAATAACACTGTAGATATTCAGTTTGAAAAAATTGGTAACCTCGTATGATATGGCAGAATCGGAAACCAGGCTTCTGATAATAAAACCACTCATCCAGGTAATAACAATCAGGATCACCGACACCATGGCTGCAATCACTATTCTCAAAAAAGGGGAAGATACTTTCAGCCGGAGTTTATACCGGTTGATCATGGAACGTGAAAATAAAATGATCCACACAAAGAGTAGTGAATTGATCAGCAGATCACCCAGTGTCTTCAGGATCATATTGGATCCGTAAATTGTTGGACTGAAAAGTTCAAATTCCCTGAAGTTCACGGGAATGGAAAAATAATAACTAATCACACGGAGAAAAACGATGAGCAGTACAAGCAAGAGGATCGCTTTTACCGGACCAAACCTGCGTGCCATCCCAAGGCCAAGCATGTGTATATAAAAAAGAATAAGCATGGTTCCGAGAATGCGTAGGAGGATGGTTATCCAATCGCTGCCACCAGAACCCGAATTTGATTTTTTCTCCAGGTAAAAGAGCGCATTTCCCCTGAGGTTAATAATTGGTATATCCGTGGGATGTAATGAAATGCTATAATTTTTCTCAATATTGGGCTGGTCTATAAAGCCTTTTTTCAGATAATCGTTTTCAATGAAATAATCCCACCTGATGGGTACCAGTGCACAAATAAGCAGATTGGTTTCCTTTACAGATATTTTCCTTCTGATGAGTTCAAACTGTCCATTAGACATGGACTCCATATATTCACCATCCTGTTTAACAAGCATTTCATCTGTAGGAAGGGTTTGCTGGGTATTCCAGTACTTCAGGTTAATCGGGCCATAATCCTCCAGGCGATAGATAAATATTCCATACTTCTTTTCGATCAACTCCTCAACTTCACCCTCTGTTTCCTGTGTATTAACCAGCCGGCTGATAAGAGAGCTGTCTTTTATAAAATCCTCGAAGTCTTTCTCCTGCCTGTTCAGGTTCTGCTGGAGCGTTTTCTTTACACCTTGTGGTGAGGAAGTGTACGACCAGTAATTACTGAAAATAAACGACAGGGTAAAAAGCCAGGCGGCCCCTATGAGGTAGTATGCATAACGGTATACGGTATCTTTTAAAAATATTTTCAAGTAAGGTCCTCTTTTTTAATGTGGTTCCATATCTGGTCCATTTCTTCAAGTGTCATATCCGTCAGGGCTGTTCCATGATGCATGGCCTTTTCTTCCATTTTCTGAAACCGGCTGATAAATTTTTTATTAGTCCTTTCCAGCGCGTGTTCTGCATCAATTTGTAAAAAGCGACTGTAATTTACCAATGAAAAAAGCAGGTCGCCAAATTCGGCTTCAATTTTATCCTGGCTTTCAGCTGCTGCTGCCGATCCTTCCGGGAAACGGGTTTTTTCTTCGATCACTTCTTTTAATTCATTGGTTTCCTCTTCTACTTTCAGCCAAACCTGTGCCGCATTTTCCCACTCGAAACCCACCTGCCTTGCCTTTTCCTGCAAGCGCATGGCTTTTACCACTGCCGGAAGTGCTTTGGGCACACCACTCAGCACAGAAGTTTTGCCTTCTTTCATTTTGAGTTTCTCCCAGTTTCTCTTTACATCCTCATCATCTTTAACTTCCACATCTCCATAAATATGGGGATGACGTGCAATGAGCTTTTCAGAAATTCCGGTTATCACTTCTTCCAGGGTGAACTGGTTTTGCTCCTGTCCAATCTTAGCATAGAACAATATATGCAACATCAGGTCGCCAAGTTCTTCACGGATGCTCTTCCAATCGCTTTCACTGATGGCATCGGCCAGTTCATAGGTTTCCTCGATGGTAAGCTGCCTGAGGCTCTGGATGGTCTGCTTTCTGTCCCAGGGGCATTTCTCCCGAAGTTCATCCATTATTACTTTAAGTCCCCAGAATTTTTCCAATAATGTATTATCCATAATTTATCCTTTCAATGCTATAAAAGCAAAATATAGTATAAAAACAATCAACATGATGAGCAATGAAATGATCATAAACAGCCAAATCTTAAAAAATGTTTTTGCCCTTGACTGCCCATAAAATAACCGTACCGATTTATATAAATAAACCATAAACCAAATTACTAATCCCAGCCTTACATAGCTCCATATTTTCCAATGCAGAAATTCAGCCGCATTATACGTAAAGAAAAAGGGAATCAATAACAGAAAAGTGAATATGTATAAATGAATTAAGAAAATACCATGGAACACATACAGGTATTCTTTTTTACGGAAATAGAGCAATTTTAACAACAAAGCGAGGAGTGGCAATGAAATAAACAGCAAAGTTGGAAAACTGTGCAGAAACTTGTCAACAAGACTGGCAAGGAATTTACCGGTATTCCCATTGTATTTTTCATTGATGCTTATCTGACGATACATCATCAGTCGCTGAAGGCTATTGTCCCTTTTGTCAGAAGGAAGCAATTGCTGCATAGAATCATATACTTTCCTGGAAGTATAATTCGGCAAGTCTGTAAAACTGATATGTAAATTATCCTGTTTCAGGGTATCTGTACCTTTTTTTAGCCTTAAGAGTTGGTTCACAGAATCCCTGAATTTGGCAACATTTTTTTCATCCTTCAGATCAAGGATAGTGTCTTTATTATTAAGGATAAGGTAATTATTGCGGAAATCATACCTGTTATTTGTACTATCAAGCAGTTTCAGGCGTTCAGACAAGTCGTTCACATTCATGATGCCTGATTCCATATCTTTTTCATCCACCTTTAAGAAAAAAGAATAAAACAGCAGGAAGAAAAATGCTGACGTAAAAATGTACATCTTAACCGGATCTACAAAAGAGGCTCTTTTCCCCTCCATGAATGCTTTGGAGAGATAACCCGGCTTTTTGAACAGACTGCCCAGGGTAGTAAAGTATTTTCCATCAAAATGTGAGATATCATAAAAAAAGTGCTGGATAAGTCCCCAAACAGTCATACCGGGTTCAGTATTTTCCTGGCCGCAGTGCTGGCAATATTTCCCAGATACAATGCTTCCGCAATTGAGGCAATCTTTTTCCTTTCTTTCCGGCCGATGGGACACTACATGGAATTTTGTTAAAAATAAGGAAGATTGTTGGTTTCGGCATATTGATGGCCAGTTACATTTCGTTATCCTATAAGCCATACTTTTACGGCATAAACCAAACTATGAAAAGATTTTCCCTAAGGCTTACCTTATCCATGTCTCTTTTACTTATCAATCTCATATGTTCAGCGCAATTCTACTATAAAGACCTGATCGTACACCAGGGCAATCTTCAGCAATATCAGTTGCATAAAAACAATCGTGTTCAAACCATCAACATAACCAGTTTCGAAAGCGATGGAGAGAAATCAGAAGGGTTCAATTTCCGCCAACAATATAATGCATCCTGGAGCCAGCTAAAAACAATCGCTGAAGTTGAGCAATCCGGAAGAAATGTAGTGATCAATTATTACAATAGCCAGGGGCTGCTTTATCGTACAACGGATAGCAGTAATGGCACTTATACTGTTTATGAATATGGTTATGATTCTCTTTCAAGGCTTGTACAAATTCAAAACTACACACTCTCTATTGGCGACAAAAACAAATCCTCTGAAACCCATAACTGGTTTTATGATCTCCAGGGCAAGCCAGAAAAAATGGAAAGGATCAGGGATAAATCAGACACCATGATTTTTAAACTGAAAAAAGACAGCCTGGGGAACATTATTGAAGAACAGGGTTTTCATAAAAATATTCCAGGGGAGAAAACCTATTACTACTATGATGCAGAAAATAAGCTGACAGACATTGTTCGATACAATAACAAATCTGCAAAATTATTACCTGATTTTATGTTTGATTATGATGAGCAGGGAAGGCTTACACAAATGATTATTTTCCCCGAAGGCGGCGGACAAAAAAGCACCTGGATATACAAATACAATGAACAGGGTTTAAAAGAAGAAGAATCATGCTATATGGCACAAAAAAAACTGGCAGGCCGGATGGCCTACCAGTATGTTCTAAAAAAATAGACTCAGGTTTTTCTATTGTACGATCATTTTACGGGTGGCTTTGAAACCATCTGCTTCCATTTTGTAATAATACATACCTGTCTGTACTAATTCTGCTGGAACAGTAATGGCGTATTTACCGGCAGCCTGTTCACCATTCTGAAGTACTTTAATCACTCTGCCATTTATATCAAACAATGTAATTTTTACAAGCGACCGTGATGGAACCGAATAAGTGATTGTCGAAAGTCCTCTTGATGGATTAGGAAAATTTTGATTCAATTCAAAAGCCAGTTTGCCGGAAACATCAATGGCTAAAATATTAGAGTAATTGAACTTGCCATCGAA
>JAHEEX010000012.1:22813-35625 GCA_024640465.1 Sphingobacteriales bacterium
TCTGTTTTTATCGGTAAATGAATAATTATTTTTCATGCCGCTGGTACCATTGCCAGAAACAAACCCGATACCAAGCCATTTACCACCATCGTCACTTCTCATTATTTCAAAGCCACGGTTGTTGGATTCTGAGGCAGTTGACCAGTCAAGTTTAACATCCTTTTGAATTGCCACACCCCTGAAATCCATCAGGCTTACCGGCAGAGAACCGGAAACGCCTATGGTAAGTAATTGTCCGGGATTTGACGTACATCCATTTAAATCAGTAATTGAAACAAGGTTATAAGTATAACTTACGGTTCCACTGTTGAACACAACATCAGCCCAATAATTTGGCCCACTACAAGTTGGACAGGTAAGATCAGGGAAAGCTTCTGAATCATAATGATACATGCCATTTGCCCCATCTGCAGAACCATCAGCAGGTGCAGTTAATACAAGATTTGTTTTCGCAGTGGTCATGTAACCATCAGTTTTCACATAATCACCCGCAGCAGAATAATAAGTTACCATATAAAGTGAGTTGGCAGTGAGACTAACAGGCGAAGACAATGTCACTTCCTTGAAACCGGTTTCAACACCTGGTCCATCAGTATGTGTTGCTGTAGCCAGCAATGTGCCAGAACCTGAATATAATTTCAGTATGGTTGGATTTGTATTACTTACCCCTTTGTAAAAGCGAAGTGCGGTAACCGTGCCATTCGCAAGCGGCCTGAATTTCATACCTACTTCAACCGGACGCCCGTCATTAGCGGCTGTTGGTTCAGGAAGACCTGTCCCTGTCCATAGTCTGTAATCTGAATTAAGCGGAATGACTCCTGCATCAAATGTTGAAGGTGGATTAACACCGCTGATTGTATTACCATTTATATTTAATGAATACGGAGCAGATCCAACACCCGGGTTGAAAGAGAGCATTTGCGTTTGTCCCGCAGTTCCACTGGTGGGTGAAGAAATTGTGCCCGATGGCAAAGGATTATATGATACTGAAGCAGAAGATAATGGTGTTCCTGTTGAAATACAGGTACCATCTGTAATACTGGTCAGATTAAATGTGGTTGGTCCGCTGCTTAGGGAGAAGATTACATCAACATAATAATTAGCATCATCAACCGACTGGTCTGGAAATCCGCTGGCGCCAGTTTTAAAAACACCATTTGGACCATCAGGACCTCCGCTTGCCGGAGCGGTAAGATTACCATAAGTACTTGTAACAGGTGTTGTAGCAAAGCGTGCATCATCAAAAGCATATCGGCCGTTAGGAGAGTAATATGATGCAACATATGTTACACCAGCTGTGATGGCCACGGGAGAAGAAAAAAACATCTCCTGCCAGCCGGAACCAGAAACATTGAATGATCCTGTTGCCAGGGCCGTTCCAGTGCTGGTCCACAACGTTGCAGTGAAAGGTCCAAAACTCAATGGGTCCCTGTAAAAACGAATTCCTTTAATAAATCCTGATGCAGACGACTTGAATTTTACACCTAACTCATAAGGATTGTTGTCTTCAAAACCTGTAGTGAAGGGTACTGTATTTCCCCAGAAATTATCATCCGGAGAAACTGGTGTAAAGGGAGTACCAGGTGTGATACCGGGATATGAAACTCCATTGATCACCAGGGTATAAGGACCTCCGCTTGGCGGCGCAGTGGACAGATTCAAAGAAATCGGTTGTCCCTGACAGATAGTTGGAGCCGTTAGCGTTGGAACCGGACAGGCTTGCGAGAAGCTTTTTGATCCCTGAAATACAGATAGCAACAGCATCATAATCCCCGGAAGCAGTTGCTGCAACTTCCAGGTACGGATTAATTTGTTCATGTAAAGTGCTTTAATTGTAATTGTTTTAGGATAAGCGAAATATTTACGTTTTATACTTACGGATTAAATAAATACAACAACAAACGCAATAGCGTTTTTGAATTTTGGATAAAACCGGTAAAATTTCGGAGGATGTTGGTACGAATTCAGGGAAGAAGGATGTCAGAAAATGATGTCAAGTATGTTACATTAACCGACGGGGTAAAAATAATAAAAGAAATAGGTAAACTCCAAGCATTGTGATAAATAATTTTCCATGATAAGAAATGAATGAATTTTATCTCAATGATAACATTCGTTCTTTTACTATTAAACCGGGCATTAGAATTACTTTAAACCATCATTACCAGTTATTTATAAATAATCATGCAGGCCATTACTTCCCTTTTCGATTAAGACTGCCTGCTTACAAAAAAAGGGCACTTTAGTTTGATCGTAAAAATGACAAGCATAGAAAATGCTTATTAACCTACCCGGAAAATTTCATTTGATAATACAAGCATTGTATAGACCTGAAATATTTTAGCATGTTAAAATATTATGTTGATCCATAAATGATTAAAGGAATTATTGTACATAATTTTTAGTACATATCAATAGAGATAAAACATTTATTGTCAGTAAATCTTATGTGTGATCTTTATTTGAATAATTTTTAAAAACAGGAAGTTTACTAAAAGGGAAAGGTTCCTTAATGATGTCAGTTGGAGAACAGGAAATAAACCGCCTTAAAACATTTTACGAATGAAGCGTTTAATGACTTTTTTAGCATTGAAAGTTAATAATGCAAAACTTTCAAGCCATAAAAACAAAAAAGCCCAACGCATCTTTGATGCGAAAGGCTTTGTGCCCAGGACAGGATTCGAACCTGCACACCCTTTCAGGCTCTACCACCTCAAAGTAGCGTGTCTACCAATTTCACCACCTGGGCTTTTAAGGGAGGGCGAAGGTAGGGAAAAACAGATAATTCTCCATAGAAAATGATAATGAAAATCACTGGAAATGCAGAACAATATAATCACAGCTGAAGAATGCTACACAAGCATTGAAAAGACGGAAAAAATCAGGAGTCTTTATTCTTCAAAATAATCCTGAAAGTAGTGCCCTTACCCTGCTCAGATTGCCTGACAAATAATTCGCCTTTATGGTATTGTTCAATAATACGCCTGGAAAGTGTCAAACCAAGACCCCACCCTCTTTTTTTAGTTGTAAACCCTGCATTGAAAACCTTTCCCATATTAGCCGCTGAAATACCTTTCCCCGTGTCAGTTATATCAATGATGGCATTTGACAAAGTCGCCCTGAGTTGAATGTTGATATTCCCTTTACCTTCCATCGCATCAAGTGCATTTTTCAGAATATTTTCCACGACCCATTCAAAAAGCGGTGGAGAGATCAACACATTGATATTCTTTTGTCCTCCATCATCAATGATAAACTGGACCTTACTCGGAGCCCGCTTTTTTACATAATCCACCACCTGATGTATGGTTTGAATTAAATCATGTTCTTCCAAATGTGGCTTACTCCCAATCTTACTAAACCGGTCTGAGACTAATTTTAACCTGCCAAGGTCTTTTTCCATCTCTTTTAGCATATTCTGGTCGGCAGGGTTTTCTTTCATCATTTCAAGCCAACCCTCCAGCGCGGATAAAGGTGTTCCAAGCTGGTGTGCAGTTTCCTTGGCCATTCCGGCCCAAAGCTGGTTCTGAGCAGAGCGGTGTCTTGAGGCGAGCGCCAATAGCGTTACCAAGATAAATAAGGTTACAATAAACAACTGCACCAAAGGGTAATACTTCACCTGCTTCAATAGTAAAGAATCACCATAGTAATAACGGTTATACGTCGATGCTTCATTATTGAGATAAGTAATAATGGGTTGATTGCTTTTTTTAAATTCACGCAGACTTTTTTGAAGATATTCCGGGTTGCGTACAACTTTGAGTGAATCCAGATTATGATAATTAGTAATACTGTCCTTTTCGTTTGTTTCTATCACAGGAATTTCTGTCTGACCCGCCATAATGATGGTGGCAAAAAGGATATCCTGCTCCGGTGTTGCTTTGGCAATAAATTGTTGTGCCTCTGCCCAGGCTTCTACTTTATGTCGCTCTTCAAGAGCTATTTTACCCGCCAGGATACGAGAGTAGAATATGGTACCGATCACAATAATTACGGCAATGATCGCCAAAAGACTTCGCCAATTCAACCATTGCTGAAACATAATACAATCTATTTAAAATGACCCCTTTCCACTTTTTATCCCAATTAACTGTAAAATTGACTTACCATTCCGGGTTAAAAAGTAAGATTAGCCCAAAAGAAGATGATTTTGCCACAAAAAAACTAAAAACACAGGATTAGCAATAAAATTATAAAAGGAATGAATCCAAACTTTATTTTTGACAAATAAACAAGATCGATTGATAGAATTACCGTCTGTAGCTGTTGTATTACTGAATTGGAACGGAAAAAGATTCCTGGAGCAATTTCTCCCATACCTACTGCAAAGCACATACCCCGGAGTACAGATCATTGTGGCAGACAATGGCTCCACAGATGATTCCATTGCTTTTTTGGAGTTGAATTACCCTGAAATAAAAGTTTTATCAAATCCATCTAATGAGGGATTTGCCAAAGGTTATAACACTGCACTTGAAAAAGTGACAGCGGATATTTTTGTTTTGTTGAACTCAGACATAGAAGTCACCCCTGGATGGATAGAACCAGTAGTCTCATTGCTGAGCCAAAATCCACAGATCGCTGCTTGCCAGCCCAAAATACTGGCATGGTCGGATCACAAAAGTTTTGAATACGCGGGTGGCTCCGGAGGCTGGCTTGATCGGTATGGTTATCCTTTTTGCAGGGGCAGGATCTTTGATTATTGCGAAACAGACAATGGCCAATATGATACTGCAGAACCCATTTTCTGGGCTAGTGGCGCGGCGATGTTTGTAAAATCATCCATATTCCGGGAATTAGGAGGCTTTGATCCATTTTTCTTTGCCCATCAGGAAGAAATAGACCTTTGCTGGCGTATGCAACATGCAGGATATCTTATTTACGCCTGCCCCGCATCTGTAGTTTATCATGTGGGTGGTGGTACTTTACCACAAGGAAACCCCCGGAAAATTTTCCTTAATTTCCGGAACAACCTGATAATGTTGTATAAAAACCAGGGGGTATTTGAAAAATGCTGGAAAATTCCATACCGTATTGGCCTGGATGCGTTGAGCGCATGGAAAAACCTTTTAAAGGGAGAAACAGCCTATTTCAAAGCAGTCATAAAGGCTCATATCGCTTTCCTGACCTGGATCTTCCTTCATCAAAAAGAAAGTTTGTTCCCGCAAAAAAAAGCGAATTCTTTTGCCGGATTATACCCCGGCAACGTAGTTTGGATGCATTTTTTCAGGGGAATCAAAACCTTCAGGGAAATTATTGCAGCTAAAAAATGATTATTTAACGCCAACCCTTATTTTTGCAAAGCAACAGAATAAATATGCAGCACGAAAAATTGGCAAATCAGGATAAAACAGAATTTGGCCGCAATTGGGTCACTTCTTCACGTTTCTTATTCCACGTACAATTATTTACTTTCACTGCTTTTGTGCTTGGCGGGTGCTATGGCCTATATAGTTTACGCTATAAAGGCAAACCAAAAGTAGAAGTTCCGGAAAGCACCCAGTATACTCCGAAATACAAATAAGCGAAAAATTTTTGTGGTTCAACGGTAATTGTTATTTTTGCCGTCCGAATTTCTGACACTGGAACTGAACCAGTCAAAAATTTACAGTTCTTTACAGATATTCCGCCCAGGTATTAATATTGGCGGACAAATGCGGAAGTAGCTCAGCTGGTAGAGCATCACCTTGCCAAGGTGAGGGTCGCGGGTTCGAATCTCGTCTTCCGCTCTTAAAAAATCCATCCCGCAGGTGCTGGATGGATTTTTTTTTAGCTCTTTTTTCGATTTTCGATTTTTCACTTTCGATTTTCGATTTTCCTTCGCCCTGGTGGTGGAATTGGTAGACACGCAGGACTTAAAATCCTGTGATCAGCAATGGTCGTGCGGGTTCAAGTCCCGCCCGGGGCACAACTTAAAAATGGAAAATCGAAAGTTGAAAGTCGAAAATTTTAAAGAAAACAATAGCGGAAATCTATTCTATACTCTTTCACCTGGATGATATTGAATTCCAATCAGGCTTTTTTGTGCTCCTTTTGAAATAATATTCCCTGTAACAAAACGGCAAAAATTATTACCGCAATGGCTCCAATGGCATTTAACCATAGCCATGCCAGGTTTGTTTGAGCATACATTGTGATCACCAGTACTTCACCGGCAAGAGCAGCCCAGAAAACGGCATTCCCGCCAATCTTTTTCAGATAAAAGGCAACGAGGAAAATACCCAGGATTACACCATAAAACCAGGACCCAAGTACATTCACCGCCTCAATGAGGCTACCCATTCCCGTTACCAGCTCTGCCACTACTATACAGAATATTCCCCATCCAAGTGTATATAAACGGGAAGTCTTGTATTCCTGTTCATCTGATTGGCTTTTACTGAAAAACTTTTTATGAAAGTCTACCATAGTTGCTGATGCCAGAGAATTGAGCGCTGCAGCAATACTTCCCCAGGCTGCAAGAAATATAACCGCAATCAGCAGCCCAACCAATCCGGCAGGCAGATAATCCATTACAAACCGAAGGAAAATATAATTGGTATCATTCGCTTCTCCTTTTACATTAGACGATTTAATGATTCCCTTAACCCGGGATCTTAATTGTTCCTCCTCTTCCTGCAAAACCCGCATTTCCGTTATGACTTTTTCTTTTTCCGCATCTGCATGTGTTGATACAAGTAGGGGAAACTTTGCAACTGCCTGCTTTTTCTTTTCAAGAATAACCGCATGTTCTTTTTCTACAGCTGATAAAGAATCACGATATGAAGTCTGCCTAACTTCTTCAATAGGTACCTTATTAAAAAATAATGGTGAGGGATTAAACTGGTAAAAAACAAAAACCAAAGCACCTATAAGCAAAATAAAAAACTGCATAGGCACTTTTACCAGTCCGTTCATCAACAATCCTATCCGGCTTTCCCGGATAGATTTAGCCGTCAAATACCTGCCTACCTGGCTTTGATCGGTTCCAAAATAGGAAAGCGCCAGGAAGAAGCCACCTATTACGCCACTGAATATATTATACCTGTCTGTCCAGTCAAATCCTTCTGCAGTTTGTCCTGTAGTAATCACATTAAGCCGTCCCATTTTTCCACTGATACTGAGTGCATCTGAGAAACCGATTCCTTCCGGCAACAATTTCACAACCGTGTATCCTGCAAGGAACATACCCGTAAACACAATGCCCAGTTGAAGTTGCTGGGTATATGCTACTGCTTTTGCACCACCACTTACAGTGTAAATAATGAGCAACCCTCCCATAATAATATTGGTGATGTAAATATTCCAACCCAATATAGAAGATAGAATGATCGAGGGTGCATATACACTGATTCCGGTAGATAAGCCTCTTGAAAGTAGGAATAAAAAAGAAGTGAAAGTCCTTGTTTTCAGATCAAACCTCTTTTCGAGGAATTCATAGGCTGTATAAATTTTCAGCTTATGGAATATGGGCAAAAAAGTAATACACAAAATCACCATGGCCAGCGGCAAACCAAAATAATATTGTACAAACCGCATACCGTCTGTATAAGCCTGACCAGGTGCAGAAAGAAAAGTAATGGCACTTGCCTGGGTTCCCATGATGCTGAGCAATATCAGGTACCAGGGCATCTCACGATTACTCAGAAAGTATCCGTCAAGGTCTCTTGTTGTACGACTCCTGAAAATACCATAAACGATGATACTAAGCAGGGTTGCCACCAATACTATCCAGTCCGGTGTACTCATGCAAAATAATTGGTGAACATAGCGAAGAGCACAATTTGCAGAATAAGAAAACCAATGACCAGGTAATACCAGCTTGTCCAGTTTTTAAACAGCGGCGGCTTGTCTTCATTATACATAGATCATTTTTTTTGGTCGGCAGTATACAGAATATACGCTACTAAGATTCCCAGTAAAACGCCAATAGCCAGCTTTTTAAATACCAGGGCAACAATCACACCGAGTCCTACGCCGATGATCAGACCAAAACCGGCACTTCGTCTGGGTTTATTTTGTTGAGCCATTCACTTTTGTATTGGGATTTGAAACCAGGTTTGCAAATAAACGGTAGGCACCGGGAACACCTGCAGGTAACTGACGAAAAAATACAAGACCCGTATAAATAAACCGCCCTTTTCCAAGCTGGCTTACAATTAAACTTCCTTTCTGGTCTTCAGTTTCACCCGCATCACGCATTCCCAAAATGGCTTTTACCCCCTGACCGGGTATTTCTGCAAAATAAACCCCACGCTCCTGTACCCAGCCTTCAAAATCTGCCTGACTGATCTTATTGGGCCAGTTTAATAAAGCATCAGAAGGCTCCAGGAACTGCACCGCACTGTTTTCATCGGTTACCCTGTTACGTGAGATATTAAAGTTAACCGGCCCCATCCTGGCTTTCACCGGGCCGATAAAACTATTGGTATTATACTGCACTACCAGGTTCCCACCCTGGGAAACATAAGACATCAGTACTTCGTATTGTGTATTCAACCATTCGTATATGTTATAAGCCCGGATACCTGTTACAATGGCATCGTATTGCTGTAAGACAGATAATTTCATATCGTTCTCTCCAAGAAAGGTGACCTGGTAACCCATCTCTTCAAGCGCTTCCGGAACTTTATCCCCTGCACCTTTGATATATCCAATTTTTTTACCAGCTGTCTGAAGATTAATATTCAGGATGGTAATACCATCCGGATAAAAATACCTTACAGAAGGAATATGATCATAATTGATCTGAGCTAAAGCCAGGTAATTTGCCTGGTTCAAGTTCTCATTGCGGTATTCAATACTGGCCATAAGCTTATCTTTTTCCATGCCATTCATGTTCTTGCCAGAAACCGGCAGAGAAAACGTTTTTGATAAGCCTTTCGATAACCTGAATGAAGTATCTGTAATACTTTCAGATGTTTTCCCGAATCGATAAACCAATCTTGCATCCGACCTGGCGATATTGGAATAGGCAGTTGCAGTTAGTTGAAAATTCTTTGTTGCCTGCTGTCCTTTCTTAAAAAGAATAACGGCCGGTGAAGTATTTACACTTACCGGAGGAACCACATAAACAGGATCAAAATGTTCACCTTTTACAGGATCCGTGTGTTTATACAAAACGGGTTTATGATATGTAATGGGTACACCTGCCACCTCCACAATAAAACGGCAATCGAATGAAGGGCTGTTTTCCGGCATACCAATAAGTTTCTGATCAGACACTTCAAAAGACCCTTTCTTCATTTCTTCATTCAGCCAATATGGCTGAGTGATCATTTTGGATTCGGGTACATACAGGCTCCTGTTTAATAGCAGGTTCTGGTTGTTCTTTAGCTCTCTGTCTATAAGTGAATCTGCATAATCAATCCCAACCTTGATTAGTCGCGCCTGAACCCCGGAACGATTATTAACCTGTACAGCTACTTTAAGCGAATCCCCCTGCACGGCATAAGGCTGATTTGTTGAAGCTTCCAAATATAATCCTGAAGCAGCTTCAATAAGTGATGCCAGTTCTGATAATTTCTGGTTTCGGATCGTTGATTCTTTAAGTAAGGAAATATCCTGGTAGAGTTTCACCAGGGGAACTACTGAAGCGGAAGGATTAGCATAAGAATATCCCTGGATAATATCCTGAATACTCTTATTAATACCAGAAGCACCTTCCATTTTTTCCCAACTGGTATTAACTCCATCGAGCAGATCCTTCACGGGGGCGTCACCAATAACAGGAACAAAATATTCATAAGAACTTCCTCTTGAGGAAGGCACCCCAAATCCCTGGCTTTTATGCTGGCTCCTGCTGTCAGCTGCAATCTCCCCCAGGCTGCGGCCTAGTAACGGTAGGTAACCACCTACATCAACTTTAAACTGGTTTTCGTTTGTTGTATTGGCACCGCCAAAATTAAAGGTATTCCACATGATTCTTTTGGCCTGCCAAGGCTGAACGCCATATTTGAATTGTTCCGGGAACCTGGCAGGATCGGCAGCGGCTATAAATGCCTCACGGGCAAAGACAGCCGAAGCAGAATGATGGCCATGACCGGCACGGGTATCCTCAGGAAATCGTGTTATGATAATATCCGGTTTAAAATTCCGTATAACCCATACCACATCAGATAAGATTTTCTCTTTTTCCCAAATTTGCATGGCTTCTTCGGTACTTTTTGAAAAGCCAAAATCATATGCCCTGGTAAAAAACTGCTCGGCACCATCCAAACGACGTGCCGCCAGTAGTTCCTGGGTTCGTATGAGCCCAAGTTCAACACCCTGTTCATCCCCTATCAGGTTCTGGCCGCCATCGCCCCTGGTTATGGAAAGGTAACCGGTTCGATACATTTTTTCCTTTGACAAATAAGCAAGCAACCGGGTGTTCTCATCATCAGGATGAGCGGCTATATATAAAACCGTTCCCAACACTTTAAGCTTCTGCATTCCAAGCGCGATCTCGGAACTGCTCAAATACTTTGGACCCTGTGCAAATATTATATTTGAACATAAAAGAATAACCGAAAACATCAAGGCTACTATCGATAATAACTTTTTCATGTAGATTTTTATTTGCTTTACTGCCCTACCATAAATATTGCATTTGCCAGCATAAGTTTTCCATTTTCCCAAAAACCCCGGAAAATTGGGTCATCGGCAAAATAAACAATGTTCCCTCTGCCAATTTGCTGTACTCCCAGGACCAACCCGTCTTTAAGTTTTTCCTTTGTATTAACCCCTGCAAATCCTGTAATGTAATTATTCTTCTTTATTACCCCAACATTCCAGCCTCCATCACGAATGAATTCATAGAGGTTGTCATCCTGTTTCAGGGTATAATACTGCGACGGGTAACCGAATCCTAACGGATGTGTATTATCGAGCTCTACCCGGTAAACTGCACCGGGTATTGAATTACGGAGGTAATCTTTCTCCCTGTCCTCATACTTTTTAAGCACGCTGTAATCGGTTTTCCCTTCTTCCTTTTTGGTATCCTCTTTCTTCTTTTTAACAGACCATTCCAGGTTTGATAATTGTGACACTGCGTTCTCCATGGCTATTACCCTGCCGCCCTGTTGTATCCAGGTGCGCAAGTCGTCTGTAACTGACTTTTCAGAAAGCGAGCGGTAAAATCCATCGGGCATGATCAGTACGTCGAATGATTTCCAATTGATCTGGTTTATGTCTGTTGCATTAACCAAAGATACCGGATACTTAAGCTGCTGTTCAAAGAAATGCCATAATTCCCCAACTGCATTAGCACTGAGGCCCTCGCCAGAAAGCAATGCCACCCGGGGTGCATTTATATACCTTACTTTGTCGCTACCAAGATCAAATCCTTTATCTACAAAACCTGAAGTTACCGGAACAATATTTTCATAATAATCTGGCGCCTTTAGCATGCATTGTGTGAGCGTAGAAAACAATTTGTCGTCTGATAATTTATTCGCTGCTTTTGTTATGATCAGGCTGCCTTTTTCAAACTTACGCCCGCTTATTTCAAAAGGCTGTTCGGCATAACGCATTTTTATACCAGCTTTTAACAATTGGGCCAATAACTCGGCCGAACCAAAACTGGTCCATGGAATAATATAGGCATATGCTTTTGGAGCATTATCCGTAATGGAAAGCCCGGATGTAAGGGGAATTTTTTCTTTCATGCCCGTAACCACTAATTTCTCTTTTACGGCATATGCCTCCAATCCCATTGCATATGGCAGCGACCAGGCGGTTATATCGTAGGTAGCAGAATCGCTTAGTTTACTATTGGGTTCAAATAAAACCTTTACCATAGATGCACGCGCCTGTTGCGCCGGAATTAACAGGTCGTTTTCATTAATCGTAAATGATTCTTCTTTCCCGGAATAATAATTAAATCCTTTAGCATTGACTTTTGCATTGGCAAAGCCATATTCTATGCCATTATTCCTTAGATATGTTCCCATGGTTCCGCCTTCACCTCCCATTGAAGTCTTTGTACGTACCACATAGTATTTATATTCCTGCGATGAGCCATTAATGCCATCATTAAAGAATTTCCTGAACTCCTTTAAAAGCCTTGACGCGTTTATTGATGAAACTTCTATAGTTGAGAGCCCCGTCGTAAAATGATGTTCTATTCGATCTGCCAGGGTAAGGGTATCTCCGTCTTCAATTTGTACTGCTTTACCACCACGCGGACCGCCGCCTTGTTCAAAAGTCATTCCAATAGCTCCATTGTATGTTGGATAAGTATCCCCATAGCTTGGATAGAAAAGGTCAAATCTTTCTTTTGTAAAATAAAGCCACCCCTTTTCATCAAAATATTTTGCATTGCTCCTGCCAATCATTTGCTGGAATTCGCGCTGCCATGGAGTGATCACTTCATGATATGGTTCAGCAGCGGGGGCAAAATAATAAGGTTCATTAAACCCCTGTTCATGAAAATCAACATGTACCTGCGGAAGCCATTCGTTATACACTTTCATTCTTTGCTTTGTTTCTACCTGTGTTTGCCAGGCCCAATCGCGGTTAAGGTCAAAATAATAATGGTTTATCCTGCCGCCTGGCCAGGGTTCGCGGTGCTCCCGGGATTGCGGATTGGGGTCCGCTACCAGGCTGGATACGCCATTCTGCCAGTTGGCATAACGGTCACGCCCATCCGGGTTTATACAGGGATCTATTACAATGACAGTATTCCTGAGCCAATTACCAGCTTGTGCTGAGGCCGGATCAAGTAACGCGAAAATGGTTTTCATGGCAGCCTCGCTCGATGAAGGCTCATTGCCGTGAACATTATAACTCAGCCAAACCAGTACAGGGGTTGTTTCTGTTGGGGCTATTTTATCTTTCGACAGGCCAGCCAG
>JAHEEX010000276.1 GCA_024640465.1 Sphingobacteriales bacterium
CATTTGATGAAAAGAATTTTGATGCTGATGGAAACCTTCACAATAATGCAGAAGCCCTGATGATTCATGAAGTGGAAGAAGGAAGGGATTATGCCATTTTATTAAGTACTTCGGCAGGTGCATGGAGATACCTCATTGGAGATACCATTCGGTTTACCAACCTGGAGCGGAGTGAGATCATTATTACCGGTCGCACCAAACACTTCCTCAGCCTGGTAGGTGAACACCTGAGTGTAGACAACATGAACCGGGCCCTTCAATTGGCCAGTGAAGAAATGAATGTGGTGATCCCGGAATTTACCGTTGCAGGTGTACCCCACGATAAATTCTTTGCCCATCACTGGTATGTGGCCAGCGATGATAAGATCGACAAGGTTGCGTTAATAAAAAGAATAGATGAAAAATTAAAGGAATTGAATGATGATTATGCGGTGGAAAGGAAAAGTGCTTTAAAGGATGTTAGGCTCGACGTTTTACCTGAACAATCTTTCATGGAATTTATGCGCCTGAAAGGTAAAATAGGCGGGCAACATAAATTTCCCAGGGTTTTAAAAGGTAAAATGCTGGAAGATTGGCAGAAATTTATTGCTACGGGTACCATTTAAATATCAATACCTGGCGTACTGCAATTGCAGGGCCGGGGTTTTTTGCAGCAATCAAAATCAATTTTCAGGTAGCTTGGGTTATGCTCAACTGACCAGACAATCGGCCGCCTATGACGGAAGCAATCATCAAGGGACTGGGGCTTGGGCTGATCCTCACTTTATCAGTGGGGCCGGTAATATTTACCATCCTCAAACAGAGCATCAACAATGGGCATAAGGGTGGTTTTAGTTTTGTAGCCGGTGTATGGATCAGTGATCTGTTCCTGGTGATACTGAGTAATATGTTTACGGAAATTGTGCGCCAGTTGCTGGAATTCCGTTCATTGATCGGGTATATTGGCAGCGCTTTCCTGGTGGCAATGGGTGTTTACTATGTTTTTTTTAAGAAGGTAAAAATCAAAACGGAAGACTTTCAAAACGCTCCCATTTTTAGCAAAACGGATTTTGCCAAAACCATTCTTTCCGGTTTTTTCATCAATACCTTAAATCCAAGTGTTATTTTTTTCTGGCTGATCAATGCAACAGCTTTTGCTGCAACACATAATATCTGGCAAAGGATCGTGATCTTTTCCGTTTGCCTTGGCCTTAATATGATTGCGGATGTGTTTAAAGTGATGATGGCAGGCAGGATAAGAGATAAACTTACTGTTCATAATATTTCACTCATCAATAAGATATCCGGAACCATCCTGATGATTTTTGGATTAGCCCTGCTATATGGTGTTATCTTTATTCAACCAAAAGTTGGTTAATCTCTTCTTCTGAGGCAAATACTTGATTGGACGAAAATGAAGCATTGTATGAAATGGTGCCTTTTAGTTTTTATTCTTTGTGTTTATGGAACGGGATATACACAGGGTTCCGATTTACTGTTGCTGAAGAAAAACAAGACAAAGACCATGCAAACATTCTTCGCGGGAAGCTTTATCCATTTTTCAGATATTAATGGCCGGGAAGAAAGCGGGGTAATAAAAAAAATTGAACGAGACACATTATTTATCATTCATCATGATATCCGCAGGGGGTATAATATGTGGGGCACTTCTGTGGCAGATACGGTTGCTGCTTTCCTCAACAGGTATCACTATAATGAAATCCAGGCCTTGTATAAACCACCTGAATCATTTGAGTTCATACGAAATGGCACCCTTTTTATGATCGCCGGAGGAGGCTATGCTGTGCTTCACCTCGCCAATTCAGCTATCCAAAGTGAGCCAGTGGATGGTACATCCCTGGCCATTGCCGGTGGTGTGGCGGCAGTTGGATTCATCATGAAAAAACTCCGGAAATATGAGTACACGATTGGTAAAAAATATCAACTTGTCTATGTAGGCATGAAGAATGATCAGCCTTAAAATGCTTTGTATTTTGATCTGCTACTGCAGGCCTGGTATCATTTTTTTAGTAAATGATTTCTTTTTAAGACAGTTTACAATTGTTCGTTTACATCCGATACACTATTTTGCAGCCGAAAAAACAGCAATATCACTGTGAAGAATTTCCCCGCAAGTGCATGGCGGTTCATTAAAAGAGCGGTCCTGTTCCTTTTCTTTTTTCAATTCTTTTATATCATCATCCTGAAATGGATCGATCCCCCCGTTACGCTTACACAACTTGGAAGCCTGTTGACTGGCAACGGTTTAAAAAGGGATTATGTTGATTATGCTGATATTTCCAGCTATGCTAAACTGGCCGTGATGGCCAGCGAGGACCAGTTGTTTCCGGACCACGAAGGATTTGACTTTAAAAGCATCAAAAAGGCCATGGCCTATAATGAAAAAAAACCCGGACGTATCCGCGGTGGATCAACCATTAGTCAGCAGGTGGCAAAAAATGTTTTTTTATGGCAGGGAAGAAGCTGGATAAGAAAGGGCCTGGAAGTGTATTTCACTTTTATGATAGAATTGATCTGGGATAAACAACGTATCCTGGAAATGTACCTGAATGTGGCCGAAATGGGCAAAGGCGTTTTTGGTATTGAAGCAGCAGCGCGGCAAAATTTTAAAAAAAGCGCCAAATCCCTCACAAGACAGGAAGCGGCCATGATAGCTGCCTGCCTGCCTAACCCTAAGCTATACACGATAAAACCGCTTTCCCGCAATGTTGCCATACGCTACCCCTGGGTATTGCGCCAGATGAGCCACTTAGACGGAGACCCGGATGTTTTGGCGCTGATGAAATAACAGTCGCCAGTCGCCAGTCACCAGTTGACAAAAACAGCCTCCCATAATTTAAAACTTACCTGTAATTGCTAAATTGTACTTCTTCATAAGGGATATTTGAAAATTCCACCAACATCTGATACAAATAGAAGACTTAATTTAAAAAAATTGCGATATCTTATCAGTTAAAATATCAAGGGGTTTCCCTTTTTTGAACAGTGTCTGAATTTAAGGGCTGTTTTGCCGACTGGCTACTGGTGACCGGCGACTTCTAAAAAATAGCTGCTGCTATTCAAACTTGGCCAACCAGGAATGGCACAATTAATCGCCCATTTAGCCCGATACTTACCAGGTTTCAATCCTTCCGGTACATCAAATTTAACCTCTACTTTACCGTTTTTAACAGACCTCACTGTGGCATTAGAAGGAATTAATACACCCGGATCATCATCCCGGAAATAAACAGTCAGCAAAATCTGCGCTGTATCAAAATCGTTAAATCCAGGGGCGTTGCGGGTGGCGTCTGGTATAATAACACCAAGGCGAGCTTCAACTTTCCCTGCCTTTGCCTGTATGATCTTTGGTCCGGATATAGCGATCTGCGAAAAAGAAAAATAGGGATTTACTACCGCCGCCCCGATCAATTTTCGGGTATTCTTTACCGTATCTGTGAAAAAATTCCAATTATCAGGAGATACTGCCAGCACCTCTCTGCCCTGCAGTCCTGCTTCCAGTGGCCAGAAGTTATAATTACTGCGACGGTAATAAATATTGTTGAGCGAGAATGATGAATCCCCTGTATAAAACCAATACTGTGATGCGCGCTGGTAGGAGTTAATGAAAACCACCGGCCTCCCGGCTGCTTTATCCCTGATGGCATTGGCCCATTCCCTTGTACGGTGAAATTCATCTTTTTTGATAAATGGCAGGGGCGCAATGTCGATCATCATATAAACCCTTACGATAAGCACCAATAGAAATGAAGGAATAAACAAACGATACACCCATTGTGCAGCTTTAGGATTGGCATTGAGATACTGATGCGACAATACAATTAAGGAAACAAAAGCAGGAACGGTCCAGTTAGCTTCTGCCTGGCCTTTTAAGGTACTGACCAGGAACAAACCATAAATACCGAAGAAGCACCAGCGCAATGCCTTTTCGGTTAATGATGCGGGTTTGTGTTTACCTGCAGCCCATAACAGCAACCAGCCAATCAGTGGACCGGCCAGCAATACCTGTCCAATGATAAATTCGATGGTAAAACTTGAGCGGTAGTCAATAGCATTTCTTTCAAACAAATGGTATTGAACGGAAGGATAATTATGCTGGTACTGCCAGTAAAGATGTGGGGAAAATAAAAAGAGGGCTATTAGTCCGGCTGCGTAGGTTTGCCAGCGGGTAAATAATTTCACGTTTGACAGCAATGTAAAAAAGACAATCAGGATACCATGATACTTGCTGTAGAACATAAG